>JBAIYC010000001.1:0-2184 GCA_037916085.1 Nitrospirota bacterium
CGTATTATCAGCATGATATCTGTATGCTTCACACTGAATTCACAGCGCGACGACACAACCTTGTGAGTGAAAGACGTCCCAATCGTGAAGTATGAACAGCCTTACACGAGTTACAGTATTCCTCCGCCCCAAAAAAAGAACGGGACGCCTTCCGGCATCCCGTTCCCTGTTCCTGCTTCTCAGTCTTCTCTCCGGGCCTATTTCTTCAGCTGCTTCACCAGCCACGCTACGTTCTGCCCAAGCTGCTTCATCGTCTTCATCCCTTCGTCGTCTTTCGTCACCTCGCCGGGCTGACGCCCATGCGCCAGGTTCCAGTAGCTCGATCCGGGGATGACCATCTGGCCAATCAGGAAGAAGGCGTTCAGGCTGCTGAACACGTGGTAGGCGCCCGCCCGGCGGACGGCCACCACGCCGGCCCCCACTTTGCGCTGGAACATGTCGGCGTTTGCGCGCGATACCATCCCTGCCCTCTCGATGAGCGCCTTCATGGATGCCGACACGTCGGCGAAATAGGTCGGCGAACCGAGAAGGATGCCGTCGGCCTCGACCATCTTTGCGATGCATTCGTTCAGAACGTCCTTATCGACGGCGCAGCGCTTGTTCTTGTTCTCAAAGCACTTGAAGCAGGCAATACAGCCCTGGATGGGTCTGCCCGAGAGCTGGTACAGCTCGGTCTCGATCCCCGCCGCCTTCACTTCATCGAGAACGGTACTCAGCAGGATTGCCGTGTTCCCGTCCTTCCTGGCGCTTCCGTTGAACGCAATGACCTTCATGCTATCTCCTCCGGCCGGACCGCCCCGGCCCCTAGTCCCCTTCGCACACGAATTGCACCCAGATTAACGCTCTTTCCCCTCCTTGTCAACGCATCTTCGTCTGTTCGCCGCTTGCACACTGCTTTTCTTGACTTTCCTTTCGACTATGATATTCTTTTCTTATCCTCTGGTTAGGAGAAGATGCGCCTTGGATACTGCCTCTTCCGAAGCACAGTCGCTCTGGCCTCTGGCCGTTTTCTTCTTTTCCGCCGTCCTGATCGTCTCGGCAATTCTTGCGCTGTCCTTCGTCCTGGGCCAGCGCCACCGGGAACGGGCCACCGCGGAACCCTATGAATCGGGCGTCGTCTCGACCGGCACTGCCCGCATCCGTTTTGACATCAAGTTCTATCTCGTGGGAATGCTGTTCCTGCTCTTCGACCTTGAGGCCGTGTTCCTCTATGCCTGGGCAGTATCGGTTCGGGAAGTCGGGTGGCAGGGATATGTCGAAGCCCTGATCTTCATCGTCGTGCTCGCCGCCGCCCTCGCCTACCTCTGGCGCGTCGGTGCCCTGGATTGGGGAAAGAAAAAGCCGACACGAGAACATGGGGAGAAACAACTAAGGACCTTTTGACACGAATTACACGAATGACCCGAATGGCACGAATGTTATTGATCCAGATGTATTCGCGAGATTCGTCCCGTTCGTGACATCCGTGATCCCTTCTTGGAATTGAGCACTCTTCTATGAAATGGCACCTGACAAAACCGAACAGTCCCACCGTCGAGCAGGCCGTGCAGCAGAGCCTCATTCTGACCCGGATGCAGGACGCCCTGGCCTGGGGCCGGAAGAACTCCATCTGGCCGTTCAACTTCGGCCTCTCGTGCTGCTACGTCGAGATGGCCACGAGCCTCACGAGCAAGTACGACATCGCCCGCTTCGGCGCCGAGGTGCTGCGGGGCACGCCGCGAGAGGCGGACCTCATGATCATCGCCGGCACGGTCTTCATCAAGATGGCTCCGGTCATCAAGCGGCTCTACGAGCAGATGATGGAGCCCCGCTGGGTCATCTCCATGGGCTCTTGCGCCAACTCCGGCGGCATGTACGACATCTACAGCGTGGTACAGGGCGTGGATAAATTCCTTCCCGTGGACGTCTACGTGCCCGGCTGCCCGCCGCGGCCCGACGCCTTCATGGAGGGGCTCTTGCTCCTGAGCAGGAAGGTGGGAAGCGAGCGGCGGCCCGTCAGCTGGGTCGCCGGGCCCCAGGACACGGTCAGGCCCGAGCCGCCCTGCATGCGCGACCTGAAGCGCGCCGAACGCGTCAAGACAACCTTCCTCCGTCCGCCGGATGAGGTCTAGGAAAGACCGTCTCACCGCAGAGGACGCAGAGGGAACCCAGAAAGCCACGATTATAGAAGCGAGGCATGAACTG
>JBAIYC010000002.1:0-3037 GCA_037916085.1 Nitrospirota bacterium
AGTCTTGAAAGAAAGGAGGAAGAGCATTGCAGAAGAACGAGAAACAAGAGGTCATCAACGAACTGCACGAGAAGTTCTCCCGTGCGAAGGTCGCCATCCTGACCGGCTACAGCGGCATCAACGTGGAACAGATCACGGATTTGCGCGCGAAGCTCCGTCAGTCGAAGATTGAGTACCGGGTGGTGAAGAACACGCTGGCGCGGAAAGCGGCGGAAGGCACCGGGATCTCTCCGCTGATGGACCATTTCGTGGGCCCCGTCGGCATCGCACTGGGGTATGACGATGTGGTCGCTCCGGCGAAAGTGCTGGCCGAATTCAGCAAGGCCCAGTCGAAGCTTGAGCTGAAGGTCGGTGTGCTGGACGGGAAACTGCTGCGCCAGACGGACATCAGGGCGCTGGCCAGCCTGCCGTCCCTCAACTCGCTCCGGGGCAAGATCGTCGGGCTCCTGCAGGCCCCGGCTTCGCGCATCGTGGGCGTGCTTGCGGCGCCGGGTGGACAGATCGCCCGCGTGATCAAAGCGAAAGCCGACAAGGGATAGAAAAGGAATCCGGTACGGATGCGAGACGCGCCGTGCCATCACAACTACCACAAAACGTTTTTGATCCTGAGGAGGATATACGAACATGGCAGATCTGGCAAAAATCGTAGACGAACTGAGCGGTCTCTCCGTCCTCGAGGCGGCAGAGCTGAGCAAGATGCTTGAAGAGAAATGGGGAGTGTCGGCTGCGGCGCCCGTCGCTGTTGCCGCGGTCGGTGCGGCCGGTGGTGCTGGTGCGGCGGCAGCGGAAGAGAAGACCGCGTTCGACGTGATCCTCGCGAATGCAGGTGCCCAGAAGATCAACGTCATCAAGGTGGTGCGCGAGCTCACCGGTCTGGGTCTCAAGGAGGCGAAGGACCTGGTGGAAGGCGCCCCCAAGCCGGTGAAGACCGGGGTCTCGAAGGAAGATGCCGAGACCATGAAGAAGAAACTGACCGAGGCCGGCGCGACCATCGAAGTCAAGTAAGAGGTTTCTTTGCGGAAGATCGGCAAGTCCTTGCCCTCCGGCCGTCCGGAGGGCAAAGGACTTTTTTTCGTTTATAGATGGCTGGCGACCCAAAATTGCGAAGCAGCGAAGATCATCATCTTTTTTATCTGGAATCATAGGTACTTACAGGCACTGGGCCGGTAAACGGTGCAGAGGGGTGCGGATATGTCGAGAGAAAAACGGGAGTTGGTTCGGGCACGGAAGGATTTTTCGCGGATCCCCACGATCCTGGAGATCCCGGATCTGATCGAGATCCAGAAGCGTTCCTACGACACGTTCCTGCAGAAGGACCTGGCGTCGGACAAGCGGAAGGACATGGGGCTTCAGGCGGCGTTCAAGAGCGTCTATCCCATCTATGACTTCAACGAGACGGCCATGGTGGACTATCTTGGCTATTCGCTCGGCGAGCCCAAGTACACGCTCTGGGAATGCCTGCAGCGCGGCGCCACCTTTGCCGCGCCGCTCAAGATCAAGATCCGTCTCGTCTTCTTCGAGAAGGACGAACAGGCCGGGACGAAGCGCGTGAAGGACATCAAGGAGCAGGAGGTCTACGTCGGCGACCTGCCGCTCATGACCGAGAACGGGACATTCATCGTGAACGGCACGGAGCGCGTGGTCGTGAGCCAGCTCCATCGGTCGCCGGGTGCGTTCTTCACTCACGACAAGGGCCGCACCCATGCAAGCGGAAAGATCCTCTACTCCGCTCGCATCATTCCCTATCGCGGTTCCTGGCTCGATTTCGAGTTCGATGTGAAGGACATCGTCTATGTCCGCATCGACCGCAGGCGGAAGATTCCCGCGACCATTTTGCTGAAGGCCTTCGGCTATTCCAACGAAGACCTCTTGCGGATGTACTATCCCATCGAGGACATCAAGATCAAAAAGGAAGGTTTCACGCGGAACGTGTCCGAGGTCCTTGCAGGCCTCAAGGCACCGCTGACGATCAAGGACAAGGCCTCCGGCGAGGTGATCGTGAAGGAAGGCTTCAAGATCACCAAGATTGCAATCAAGAAGATGGAGTCCGCCGGCATCGTCGACGTTCCCATTTCGCGCGAGGAACTCGTGGACCGCGTCGTGCTTCGCGACGTCGTCGACCCGGAGACAGGCGAGGTACTGCTGCCGGCGAACGAGAAGATCACCGAGCAGTTCCTGGCCAAGATCGTGTCGACCAAGGTCGAACGAATGGAAGTGATCTACATGGACGGCATCCACGTGATCCCGGCAATCCGGGACACGCTTCTGGCGGACAAGGTCCTGACCTCGGACGAGGCACTCCTTGAGATCTACCGCAAGATGCGACCCGGTGAGCCGCCGACGATCGACATGGCGCGCAATCTTTTCGCCGGCATGTTCTTTAATCCCAAGCGCTACGACCTCTCGCCGGTCGGCAGGCTCAAGCTGAACAAGAAGCTGGGCCTCGACATCCCGCTCGAGAAGACCACGCTGACAGCGCAGGATGTCGTTGAGGTGATTCGCTACCTGGTGAACCTTCGGACCGGCAGGGGCGAAGTGGACGATATCGACCATCTCGGCAACCGCCGCGTCCGCTCCGTGGGAGAGCTCCTGGAGAACCAGATCCGCGTTGGACTTGCCCGTATGGAACGGGCCATCAAGGAGCGTATGAGCCTCCAGGACGTGGACGCCCTTATGCCCCACGACATCATCAATCCCAAGCCGGTGATCGCCGCCATCAAGGAGTTCTTCGGGTCCAGCCAGCTGTCGCAGTTCATGGACCAGACGAATCCATTGGCCGAGATCACGCACAAGCGGAGGCTCTCGGCCCTCGGACCGGGCGGCCTCACTCGCGAGCGTGCGGGGTTCGAGGTCCGCGACGTGCATACGACGCACTATGGCAGGATCTGTCCGATCGAGACTCCGGAAGGTCCGAACATCGGCCTCATCGTCTCGCTGGCAACCTATGCCCGCGTGAACGACTACGGGTTCATCGAGGCGCCGTACCGGGAGGTTAAGGCCGGGAAGGTGTCCGAGGAGATCGAGTATCTGTCGGCTG
>JBAIYC010000003.1:0-2076 GCA_037916085.1 Nitrospirota bacterium
TTCGCCTATGCTGCACGGGCAGCTGAACGGAGCGGGAACAGGGAGCACTCTCCGTATCCAGACCGTCGGAAGCCAGTATCTGCCGGCTCTCTCTACATCCGGCGCTGCGCCGGAATGAACTTCTGCATCGTGAACCGGAAAATCATCACCATAGCGGGCCCGCTGCTCGGGCTCGTCCTCTTCCTCGCAGCGTTGTGGGTGCTGCACCATGCCCTCGCGGGCTACCGCTACCGCGACCTGACTGCAGAGGCGCGTGCCGTTCCCGCCGCGCGTCTCGTCGGCGCAGTGCTGCTTACGGTCCTCAACTACCTGGTCCTCACAGGATATGATGCTCTTGCCATCCGCTACATCGGCCGCACGCTGAACTACGGCAGGATCGCTTTCGCTTCCTTCATCGGCTATGCCTTCAGCAACAACGTCGGTCTGTCCATGCTTGCCGGCAGCTCGGTGCGCTACCGCCTGTATACGTCCTGGGGTTTCTCGCTGCTCGAGGTCACGAAAATGGTGGCCTTCTATACGCTCACGCTCTGGCTGGGGCTCCTGTCGGTGGGCGGCCTTTCCTTCGTCGCGGAGCCGGTCGCCCTGCCGGCCCTGATGGGACTGCCTTTTGCATCGGCCCGTCCCGTGGGGGTCATCTTCCTGGTCGTCGTCTGCGGATATCTGAGCTGGAGCGCGCTTCGCAGGAAGCCCGTCGTGATCCTGGGCCGGGAGATCGAGCCTCCCTCGGTGCGCCTCTCCGCTGCCCAGATCGCGCTGGCGTCCCTTGACTGGCTCCTGGCCGGCTCCGTGCTCTTCGTTCTCCTGTCGCAGATTCCCGGCCTGTCCTTTCCGGCCTTCCTGGGCATCTATCTCCTTGCCCAGGTGGCCGGTCTCGTGAGCCAGGTCCCGGGGGGGCTCGGCGTCTTTGAAACGGTCTTCATCCTTCTGCTTCCGCCGGCAGTCGCTCCGTCCCATGCTGTCGGAGCGCTCCTCCTGTACCGGGGCATCTACTATCTCCTGCCGCTCATCCTCGCTGCGCTCATGCTGGGGGCTCACGAGCTGGTGGCTGCAAAGGCGCAGGTAAAGGGCCTGGTGCGCATCATGGGTCTCGGCGTGTCGGCCGTCGCCCCCCGGGTGCTTTCGCTCATCGTCTTCGCGGGCGGAGCACTGCTCCTGTTCTCGGGAGCGACGCCCGAACTTCCGGCCCGGCTGGAATGGATCACCGACATCCTTCCGCTGCCCTTTCTGGAGATATCCCACTTTCTCGGCAGCCTTGTCGGTGTTGCCCTTCTCCTGCTGGCGCGAGGGATCCAGCGACGGCTGGATGCAGCCTACCACCTGGCGACGGTCATGCTCGGCGCCGGCATCCTTTTTTCTCTTGTCAAGGGATTCGACTACGAAGAGGCCCTGGTCCTTGCCGTTATGCTGGCCGCGCTTCTTCCGAGCAGGAAGTTCTTTTACCGACGAACGTCGCTCCTGAACCAGGGGTTCTCGGCGGGATGGATCATGTCCATCCTCGCCGTCCTTGCCGGCTCGGCCTGGCTCGGGCTTTTCGCCTATCGTCATCTGGAGTATCAAGGCAGCCTCTGGTGGCAGTTCACCCTGGCCGGCGACGCGCCGCGGTTCCTGCGCGCGATGGTCGGCGGGATCATGCTCACCGTCATCGTGGGCGCGGTGCGGCTGTTGCGGCCGGCGCAGCCTGAACCCTCCGCGCTCGGCAGCGCTGCGACGCAGAACATGCGCACCATCGTTGCCGCAAGCGCGAATACGACGGCGAACCTGGCGCTCCTGGGGGACAAGCGGTTCCTCTTCAGCGAAAGCGGCAGGTCGTTCATCATGTACGATGTTGCGGGAAAGAGCTGGGTTGCCATGGGGGACCCGCTTGGTCCCGGCGAGGAACGGGAGGAGCTCGTCTGGCGCTTCCGCGAACTCTGCGACCGGCATGACGGCTGGCCCGTCTTTTACGAAGTAGGGAAGGAGAACCTCTATCTGTACATCGAGCTCGGACTCCATCCCCACAAGATCGGCGAGGAGGCGAGCGTGCCGCTTGCGCAGTTCTCGCTCGAAGGCAAGGGCCGCAAGGACCTTCGGTATGCC
>JBAIYC010000004.1:0-1882 GCA_037916085.1 Nitrospirota bacterium
CCGAAAGACGTGTTCCTCCATTATAATGGTGATTATCATTCGAAGAACTACGGCGGGATCTACTGGTATCTCAAACGGTATGATCCGGACATCACGGTCCGGACCATCTCCTCGGTCAGCAGGGACACGCCCGGATTTGACGATGAATGCAAAGGTCTGGCCGACATTGTTCTTGTCGTCCCGGCAGCCCAGGAATGACGCTTTTCATGAGCGGCATGCTGCCTTCATCACCGGGACGGCAGCTTCACGGAGAGTAACTCAGGGATGCATGTGCGATCTCGAAGGGAGAGGAAGGGAACGGTAACGATCTTACCCGGCAAGGAGGATGCCCGTGAACTTCTTGTTCATCGCGGCGGTAGTCGTACTGCTCATCATTGGTCTCTTCTACCTTTCGGGGGCCAATTACCTGAAGACCGATGAGGCGAAGCCTGACGACGTGCGGGGGAAATTCACGCTCCTGCTGTACGGCTGCAGTTCCCGGGATGACCTCGCGAACATTGCCATTCTCGACAAGGAAGGGGATCAGTACGCGTTCGAAATCTATGCACCTGACTCTTCGTACACCAGCAAGGCCGGAATGAACGGGGAGGAAGCGCTGCAGGAAGCGGGGCGGTTCGTCCGCTGCAATATCCGGTCCGAACGGTCCCGGTTGCGCAGGATACTGAGCCCTGACGGTGCAGTAATCGGCTTTGAACTGAGGCCGCTCTATTCCACGGTGACGTTCGGAAAGGACGACGTCCTTGATGTCCGATACTCGATCAAGGACAGAAAGATCGTCGTCTATATCAAGCTTGATCCTGCGATAGAGCTGCAACGCTCGCATTAGACCGACTCCAGTTGGCGGGCTGGGCAAAAAGGGTCTATCTTGCTATACATCGTTCAATAATAAGACAGAAGAGTTGGGCTTCAAGTGAACTAACCCAACGATGCAGGCGAGCAGAGAGACGGGAATACGGGATTCGTAGAGTTGCCGGTCACGTTTTCAGAAACGCCTGAACCTGCTTCTTGGTTTCGAGATGGTGTACCGGAATGTTCGGCACGTCTTTGTTGCCCGGTACGGCCAACATGTGAATGAACGTTACTCCTTCCTTCTTTTTCTTCATAACCGCGGTGATTTCATCTTCGCTCGCAACCTTCGCGATATTTCTGAACCCGAATCCCAGCGCGACCTGCCCAAGATCGGCGCATGTTCCCGCAAGGGTCGGCTGATTTCCTGTCGAGCCGTAGGCGCCGTTGTCGATCGCAATTACAATCAGGTTTTTCGGTGCAAGCGAAGCTGCCGTAGCGAGCGAGCCGGGATTCATCAGGAGACTTCCGTCCCCATCAATCACAATGACTTCTTTCTTCGACGTAAGTGCGATGCCAAGCCCGAGAGGTGTTGCCATGCCCATGCTGCCGAGCATATAGAAATTGGACGGCTGGTGCTTAACGGCATAGAGTTCCTTGGACGGCCAGCCGAGGTTGCTCACCACCGCCTTGCCTTCAAGATACGGCGAAATGAGCTTGATGATATCATAGCGGGTGAGGGCGGGTCGTGATACGGGATGCACGATGCAAGATACAGGCTGCGCTGATCTTGCTTTTTTCTCTGCGCACCCTGGACTCCCAACGCCACACTCCGACCCCTCCCACACCGCCGGGCTCATCAAAAACGCATGGATCCGGCCTTTTAAATAAACTTCGGGGAGCTCCTGATCAACCTTTTTGAGCTCTTCTGGCGTGTTGATTTCGGTCGAGCCGATGCCGGCGCCGGAGAGAATGGCGGGAAGCCTCTGCCCCATGGGAAACTGGGCTTCGATCTTTTCCTTGTATACGCCCCGTCTGCTCACGAAGATGGCGAGGGGAAGTTCGTAGAACTGAGTGAGGGAAAGGAGCGCATTGA
>JBAIYC010000005.1:0-5822 GCA_037916085.1 Nitrospirota bacterium
AGCGGAGCGATCCTCAGGACGTTCGCCACATAATAGTCATAGGGGCAGCGGAGGTAAGCGTCCAGTTCCGTCACCCGGAACACGCGCTTTGCCTCGGGAGCGGGAAGGCCGACGCTTTTCGCGGGACGGTATCCCAACGCAGCGCGAATGCCCGCCATTCCCGGGAGCTTAGCACCAAGCAGTCTGTCAAGCCCCTGCACGTCAGCTGCAAGGGCAAGGGCCTTCGCGAGCTCGGGCACACTGCGGCAATCCTCGATCCGGAAGCTGAACTGGGCCGCGCTCGTATCCTCGGCGGTCCTGTCCTTGTTGAGCAGGCCTGCCATCCGGAGCGGCGCAAGCTCCTCGAGGAAGGGCGAGGGGACCACGGGCTTGTCGCCGATGTTCTCCGGCCGGGTGAGCACGACCTTCGGCGCCGACTGAAGAAGACGGTAGAAGTGGAAGGACGTCGTTATGCGCGCGTGTTCCAGCGTGCGGACACCGAGGGTCTCCAGCGTGGCCTCGGGCAGGAAGATGTTCTGCGGAAGCCGCAGGGGAAAGGCGCCGTCAACGAGCCCGCCGAGATAGATCTCCCGCCATGCGCGGCCCACGCTCTCTTCCATGCCGAGCAGCTGAACGCCGCCCTCGTCGTCAGGCGGCACCTGGAATCGGGTGTGCAGAAAGGTCTTCTTGAGCAGGAAGAGCCACTCGGAAAAGGTATACCGGTATCCGGGGAACAGGCGTGCCGCGGCATGGAGGGACGCGAGCGTTTCCGTGAGCTTACCGTATGCCTGGAGATTGGTGTTGAGCGGGCCCTTGATGAGTGCCGCGCGGTCTGCGAGCCCCGACCAGGCGACGAGCCTGACGAGGCGGTCCATCCAGCGGGAGAGCGGAGCCGGTTCAGGAGACGCGAAGGGCTCGAGAGCATCAAAGGTGTCCGCGAGCGTGGCGGCCAGGGGGATCGTACCGTCCCTGTCAGCGGCGAGCCGCTTTGCTGCCTTGAGGATCCTTTCCCTGCCGCCCATGATCCTGTGCTCCCTGAGGAAGCGGTCCAGTTCGGTCGCGAGGGACGGCCGGTCGGAGAATTTCAGGAAGGGGGAGCTGAATATCCTCTGGAGCGACGGGCCGGAGAAGTCCTCCTGACAGGCCTGGAGAAGCGACACCACGGCGGTCGCAACCGGTGAGGCGCCGAGTTGGCGCCCGAGCGCCCGGTTGTAGGGAATGCCGTAGTCGCCGAAGATCTCCTCGGCGAGCGGTCCATAGTCGTCCAGAGAAGGGAAGGCCGCGAGGATGGAATCAGGCGGTGTTCCGCGCAGCAGGGAGTCTTTCACCTCTTTCGCGATGAAGGAGACCTCGTCGCGGATGCTCACCGCCGAGCAGAGCCGCAGGTCCTTCCGGAAGTCCGACGCCGAAGGGGGGCACTGTGCCGCCTCAGCGAACGTCCGCTCCGAGAAGATCGCACCGGCGAGGAAACGGTCGGCAGGGTCAGGCTCCCCGGCCGCCGTGAGCGGAGAAGCTCCGATCCGTGCGAGAAATTCCTTTATGAGCCGAAGCGGATGGGATGCCCCGGCGGTCCGGACGATGTCCGGCGAGGGAGCGTCGACAAGAAGGATGCAGTTCTTCTGCAGAGCGATGGAACGCAGGACGGCTGCGGGGTAGAGGTCCGCGTCATGGATGCCGTCGATGATGATGGTCCGGTAGGGCGCAAGCCAGGAAGGGTCGAAACGTTCGTGAAGGATGCGGTGCATGCCGGCCGGGTCGGCGAGGCCCCGAGCCATGAGCGCGTTCTCGTAGCGTTCGTAGACATCGATGAGAAGCCTGACCTGGGGCCGGTCGGCCAGATCGGAGCCCAACACGGCCGCCGCGAGCCGGTCCGGCAGTACTCCGCCTGACGACAGCTCCTCGATCATGTCGGCGACGGCGGAGGACAGGGACGGTGCCAGGAGGTCCGGCGACCCCCGGAATGCCAGGATGCCCGGGATGCGTTCCTTCACGAGGCCTTCGAGCAGGACGAGCCGCGCGGTTTCGTCGATGAGCCGGGTCTCGACGAAGCGCGAGGCGAGCTGCTGCAGGAACTGGGAGAGGGTTTGCGCCTCGGGCTGGGACAGGGAGCGGGCGCCGTACTTTCGCTCCACCAGGTCCAGGAAGAGCCTGCCGTAGGTCCGCTTGATGCGGGACGAGGGGACCAGGACCAGAACGTCGTCATAGATACAGGGAGGCCCTTGCGGCAGTGACAGGACCTCGTCCAGCACGCGCAGCCGCTCTTGCCATCCTGCTTCTCCAAAGGGAACAACGAGCGTCCTCATCGCGTGATGATTATCTCACAACTGCGGCAATTAGACAACGTGCTCGCCGCGGCCGGCACCGGGGGAAACGGCGTTCTATCCGCATAGAGAGGGCGCCCAGCGTCCGCGGGGAGAAGTGAAACATATTGACAACCTTCAGGGCCAAGTCTATAATTCACGAAATCTTCATGAACCTGCTATGCAATACGTAGTGAACCGCGAGAAATGCACCGGGTGCGGGAAGTGCACCGAGGTGTGTCCCACCGAAGCGATAAGGATCGAGGACGGAAAGGCCGTGATCACGCTGGAATGCATCGACTGCGGAGCGTGTCCGCGGGTCTGTCCCGAGGGGACCATCAGGAAGCTGGCCGTCGCGCCCCGGGCGTCGAATTCATCATTACGGTTTTGAAGGAGGGTGGAATGGCTGATGCGGTGACGAGCGCGTCGTGGGATCAGGAGGTGCTGAAGACCCAGGGTCTTGTGCTTGTTGATTTCTGGGCCGTATGGTGCGGTCCCTGCAGGATGGTCGCCCCGATCGTCGACGAGGTGTCCAAGGAGTATGCCGGCAAGCTCAAGGTGCTCAAGCTGAACACCGACGAGAACCCCGACGTTGCGGGCAAGTACCGCATCATGGGCATTCCCACGCTGATGTTCTTCAAGAACGGACAGACGGTGGACCAGATCGTCGGCGCGGTCCCCAAGGCCCAGCTCAAGTCCAAGATCGATGCGCTCCTGGCCTAGGTCCGGTTCCTGGGTGACATTTTGACGCCAGTCCGCGTTCCCGGCGGTCTCCGCAGTACGGAGGTCGCCGGAACGTTCTGGGGTCATGTTCTCTTGAGGAGAAATGCGATGTATCGAAAAGTATTCATGCTCCTGATCCTCTCCACCCTGCTGGCGACCGGTTGCACCCGCGCGGGGCAGGAGGGGGCTTCTGCCCCGGCGAAGGCCCCCGATTTTACGCTCAAGGACCTGGACGGGAAGACCGTTCACCTTGCTGACCTGAGGGGCCGGGTAGTCCTCGTCGAGTTCTGGGCGACCTGGTGTCCGCCCTGCCAGGCGTCGATCCCCGGCATGGAGCGTCTGTACCGGTCCTATGCCGAAAAGGGCCTCGTGGTCCTTGGCGTGTCCATGGACGAGGGCAGCTCGGAATCTCTCAAGACATTTGCCGCCGAGAAGGGCATCACCTATAAGGTCGTGCGCGGCGACGATGAAGTGGCGGGGAAATATCTGGTGCGCTCGATCCCGTCGCTCTTCCTGGTGAACAAGGACGGGATGATCGCGAAACAGTACCTGGGCGACGGCAACGAGGACAGTCTCGAAAAGGACATCCGCGCTCTGCTGTAGACGGTGCGCCGGAGGAATTTCGATTGACAGGGCTCGGGGCCGTCCTTATAATGGCCCATGAATCGCGGGCGTAACTCAGTGGTAGAGTGTCAGCTTCCCAAGCTGGAGGTCGCGGGTTCGAATCCCGTCGCCCGCTCCATCGAAAGAGAACGCAGACAACAGACATGCAGGCGCACCACAGATATGAGGAGCTTTCGTCAATTGTCTGTGTGTCTGTCGGTCTGACCGTCTGAAATCCCCCTGCCTGAACGATCAGGTGGGGGATTTTTTTGTCCAAGGAGGGTAAGGGACGTGATGCGCGGAACCGTTGCATGCATGATCATGGTCCTTCTCTGCTGCCTGCCCGCGGGGGCCGATGATGCCGCCGTCGTGGCCGACTTCTCCACGTGGCGGGCGAAGGAAGTGCCTGCTCCGTGGGAGCTCAAGGTCAAGTCCGGGAAGGCTGAGTTCACGGTCGGCGCCGATGACGGTCTCACGGCGATTCATCTGAAAAGCGTCGACAGTTCCTTTTCCCTGCAGCGGCCGGTGGACATCGACCTCAAGCGCTACCCGGTCCTTTCCTGGAAATGGAAGGTGACGAAGCTGCCGGCCGGCGGCGACTTCCGGCATTCGGGGACCGACGATCAGGCCGCGCAGATCTTTGTGGCCTTCACCAAGACCAAGTCCATCGTGTATATCTGGGACACGACCGCGCCGGAGGGGCTTGAGGTAAGCACCTCTCCCGTGCCGTTCATCACGGTCAAGGTGGTCGTTGTGCGTTCGGGGGCAGCTCAGGCCGGCCGGTGGCTGACCGAGAACCGGAACGTCTATGAGGACTACAAGAAGCTGTACGGCGAAGAACCGCCTGCGGTCAAGGGCATGCGGATCCAGATCAACTCCCAGCATACCGGTACGGTGGCAGAGAGCTCTATCGCAGACGTAGCGTTCAAGAAACAGTCGCTGCCGGCCGGGAAATAGAAGAAGACGGCCAACCTTCGTGCATTCCAAGATCTATTTCATCACCGGCGGCGCCCGTTCGGGGAAGTCGGCCTTTGCCGAGAGCCTCGCCAGGGACCTTGGCGCCAGGCGTGCCTATCTGGCCACGGCACAGGCCCTCGACCCCGAGATGGTCGCCCGCATCGACCACCATCGCAGACGGCGCGGCAGCTCCTGGGACACCTTTGAGGAGCCACTGGCGGTCGAAGAGCTCCTAGGAAAGCTGAGCGGAAGGTACCAGGTATTGCTCCTCGACTGCCTGACGCTGTGGCTGAGCAATATCATGGCAAGGAACGACCGGGACGACGACATCCTTGGGCGCATCCGGAAGCTGTCGGCCGCGCTCCGGGATTTCACGGGGACGGTCATCGTCGTCTCGAACGAGGTCGGTCTCGGCATTGTCCCGGATAACCCGCTCGCGCGGCGGTTCCGCGACCTTGCGGGTTTCCTGAACCAGGAGATCGCCCGTGTTTGCGATGAGGCGTTCTTCCTGGCGGCGGGGATCCCGATGAGGATGAAATGACGAAAGGGAAGGAAGAAGGCAGCAGCCAGAACCGTGGCCGCAGGCTTGAGCCTGCGAATCTTCAGGGCGCTGCGCCGGCCGGCGTCAGCGACTGCCAGAGGATGGGCGCATGATACGGAACTTCGTAACCGCTCTGCAGTTCTTGACGATCTTCACCGTGAAAAAGGACCACAAGGTGGACGAGAACGAGCTTGCCCGCTCCATGGCGTACTTTCCCTTCGTCGGATTCCTGATCGGGATCATCCTGGTCTATGCCGACAAGCTCCTGCTCCGGCTGTTTCCTGACGTCATCTCCAACATCTTCCTCATCATCGTCTCCCTCGTCGTGACGCGGGCGCTTCATGTCGACGGGCTGGCCGACAGCATCGACGGGATCATGGGCGGACGGGACCGCGAATCCCGTCTTGCGATCATGAAGGACAGCAGGATCGGCACCGCGGGCGTCCTGGCGGTGTTCTGCGTGCTTCTGATCAAGTATGTCTGCCTGAACAACCTCTTCACCGACTACAAGACCGCGGCCCTGCTGACCGCGCCCGCCTTCGGCCGGTGGTCCCAGATGCTCATGATGTTCAACGCCACCTATGCGCGCGCTCAGGGCATGGGACGGCCCTTTGTCGGACATGTGCGGTACGGCGGGCTCGCGCTCGCATCGGTGGTCTCCCTGGGGATATCGGCCTTCGTCATCGTGAACGACGCGCGGACCGCGCTGCTTGCCGTGG
>JBAIYC010000006.1:0-3371 GCA_037916085.1 Nitrospirota bacterium
CTCTTGGCGTCCTTCGCGGCTTCGCGGTGAAATTGTTTTGACCCTCGAACTGAATTGATTCTTCTGACGACCCGAGAGGAACGACAATGGCTAGAGTCAGATCTATCCTCGACCTGATCGGCAATACTCCGATGGTGAAGCTTTGCCGCATGACGGGCGGGAACGACGCCGAGGTGTGGGTGAAGCTCGAAGGGTTCAATCCCGGCGGGAGCGTGAAGGACCGCATCGCGCTCGCCATGATCGAGGACGCGGAGCGGCGGGGCAGGCTGAAGAAGGGGATGAAGATCGTGGAGCCCACGAGCGGCAACACCGGCATCGGGCTCGCCATGGTCGCGGCGGTGAAGGGATATCCCGTCATGCTCACCATGCCCGAGTCCATGAGCATGGAACGCAGGATGCTGCTCCAGTCCTACGGCGCCGAACTTGTCCTCACGCCGGCGGCCAAAGGCATGAAGGGGGCCGTCGAAAAAGCAACGGAGCTTGCGGCATCGGGGAAAGAGTATTTCATGCCGCAGCAGTTCGAGAATTCTGCGAACCCCATGATCCACCGGATGACCACTGCCCGCGAGATCGTCCGGTTCATGGGCGGGAAGCGGGTTGATGCTTTCATTTCCGGTGTGGGGACAGGCGGCACGATCACCGGCGTGGGTGAAGTGTTCCGGAAACGCTTCAAGGGCATCAGGATCGTTGCGGTCGAGCCGGCGGCATCTCCCGTGCTCTCCGGCGGCCAGCCGGGCCCTCATCCCATCCAGGGGATCGGCGCGGGGTTCGTTCCGAAGGTCCTGAACACCAGCGTCTATCACGAGATCATCAAGGTCGAGAACGACGATGCCAAGGCAACGACCCGGCGCCTGGCGAAAGAGGAGGGACTCCTCGTCGGGATATCCTCCGGCGCCGCCTGCTGGGCAGCGGTCCAGGTTGCGGCGAAGCTCGGCAAGGGCAAACGCGTCGTCACCATTCTCCCCGACGGCGGTGAGCGCTATCTGACCACGGGGGTGTTCGGCACACCCGAAGCAAAGTAAAAGCATCTCACCGCAGAGGACGCAGAGGAACGCCAAAAGCTTGCTGGCGAATGACTCGAAATCGTGTCTCACTCTGGCCTTTTTCTTACGGCGGTCATTCCCGAGGGTTTTATCGGGGATCCAGAGGCTCTAAAGGTCACTGGGTCCCCGATTCAGGCATTCGGGGACGACGAACTCATAAAAGGCTGATTCTGGATCTTTCCAAAGTCCGTCGCTTTCCCCCGCGTCCTCTGCGGTAGACTATCTCTATGACCCGCATCTACATCGACTACAACGCAAGCACGCCCATCGCTCCCCGCGTCCTCGACGAGATGATGCCGTACCTCACCACGAAGTTCGGCAATCCGTCGTCCTCCCACAGCTTCGGCGTCGAATGCCGGGCCGCGGTCGAGCAGGCGCGTGAGCGCCTGGCGAACCTGCTGGGCTGCAGCGCCTCAGAGATCATCTTCACGAGCGGCGCAACCGAGTCGAACAACATGGTGATCAAAGGGCTCGCCAAGAAGGCCGGCAAGGGCAAACACTTCGTCACTTCCCAGATCGAACATCCCGCAGTGCTCGAACCCTGCCGCCATCTCGAACGATACGGCTATGAAGTGACCTATCTGCCGGTGGACCGGCGAGGCCTTGTGGACCCCGAGGAGCTCAGCCGGTCGATCACCCGAGACACGGTGCTCATCAGCGTCATGCACGCGAACAACGAGGTCGGAACGATCCAGGACATCGCAGCACTTGCCAAGGTCGCTGCGTCCAAAGGGATTCCCTTCCATACAGATGCCGCGCAAAGCGTCGGCAAGATACCGGTTCGGGTCGACGAACTCGGCGTGGACTTCCTGACCGTTGCTGGCCACAAGTTCTATGCGCCGAAAGGCGTCGGAGCCCTCTACATCCGTGAGGGAAAGAAGCTCCCGCCTTTTCTTCATGGCGCAGGGCACGAACGGGGGATGCGGCCGGGCACGGAGAACCTTGCGAGCGTCGTAGGTCTTGGTGCAGCCTGCGAACTTGCTATGCAGGCCATGGATACCGAAGGCCCGCGCCAGAAGAAGCTTGGACTTCGCCTCTTCGAGGGTCTGCGGAAGGCGAGCTTTAAGGTTTACCTGAACGGCCATCCGGAAAAGAAGCTCCCGAACACCTGGAACATCAGTTTCGAGGGCCATGGTACATCGGAGATCATGGAAGCACTGGGGAGCGACATCGGCGTCTCCGCCGGAGCAGCCTGCCACGGCGACAGTGTAACAGCATCCCCTGTCCTCGTCGCAATGGATGTCCCGATGGAACTCGCCCGCGGCGCGGTCCGTTTCAGTTTGGGAAGAGAAACGACCGAGGCGGAGATAGATGCGGTAATCGAAAAGCTGAAGAATACCCTAAAGTAAACTTGGTCGTCATTCCCGCGAAAGCGGGAATCCAGGGACTTCAAGATTCTGGATGCCGGATTAAGTCCGGCATGACGAATGGAAAGTGTAGGTCGGATAGAGCAGGGCGAAATCCGACGGGATGAAGGTCTTGGAGAAATGTCGGGTTTCACTGCGTTCTACCCGACCTACCAATAAACACATGAATAATAAAAATCCACTCAATCTAAAGAGATCAGAGAAGATCTTTGTGGCTGTGACAGCGATTCTCGGCATTGTGCTGGACTTCGGTTCAGCGAAGCTTCTTGGTTTCGTTATGCCTATCGGTAAAGACCTGGCGATCATTTGGGGTATTCTGCGTGTCCTTGGCAACTTGATGTTCTCCTCAGTGCTGGCATTTATCTTCATCAAGCAGATCAAACTTTTCCGACGGACTGGCTTTACACTGAAGAAGACTCTTTTAATAATAGCAGATGCTCTATTGGTGGTCTTCTTAATTGGGCTCAACGTGTGGCGATACACAGCGATCAGAGACTTCAACCAGTACCTTGAATCGTGGAACACAGATATTAGCAGTCGACTTATAAACAAGATGGGACAAGATTTGCCGCCTGAGAAAAGATCAAGGCTCAGCTTTCTTAATGCTCAGGGCATATTCGTAGAGGAAGGGCGCCGTATAGACTACTTATCGCCTAACGGCAGATTGATCGAGTACGACCCTACTCCTGAAGATCACGCGAACAGAAACGTTAGGCTGTTTCTGCAGACGCAGAGCAGTTATGAAGGGTTGATTGCTACAATCAGTAGTCTGTCATTATTCGGGGCGCTTCTGGGTGCACTTCTTCTCGGCTTTATGCCAAGAAAAGAAGTGCCAGTAACTCAATAAGCCGCGGAGATAGAAGGGTTCAATCGTAGAATGAAATCCTATGCCCCCTGACACCATCCTCATAGTCGATGACGAAGAGAGCGTCCGGAAGTCCCTTGCCGGCATCCTCGCGGA
>JBAIYC010000007.1:0-7438 GCA_037916085.1 Nitrospirota bacterium
CTTCGCTTTGACGCTCAGCGGTTCCTGCAGACGCTCCTTGACCCAGACAAGCTTCTCCTTCATCCAGTCGAATGCTTTCATTGCCTCCCCGTAGCTCCTCTCCCCGTAGCTCGACAACTAAGCCTCGCTTTATAGCATGGGGCGCCGGATATGTCAATAGCGTTCAATCCATTGACAGAATTTTCTCTGTTATAAGTATTTCTTATGGCGACAAAACAGGGCCGGATCGGACCGGTTCTCGCAAAAAAGAGCAGGGTGCTTGTGCCCCCCGCTCGTCTAATTCCCGGTCCCTTAAAGACTGGGTGCTCAGAGGCTCTGACGGGCCTCGTCGAAGACAGGGAATCCTTTGCTTATGAAGTAGAAGAGCACAAAAGGCACGACAAAGATGCTTACCGCGCCGCCCAAACCTTTCTTAGAAGGACTCCCAGTCATGGGGAAGATGAAAAGGACGTAGTGCATGTAGCCGTCAAAGGTTAGAGAGATCGCCTGTCAGCCGATCACGACGTCAGCGCATTCATGAAGACGCTGAAAAGCATGAGCAGGATCCAAAGATCGTCCCAGCGCCGTAAGACCGGTGATCAGGAAGAGCGGCAGCGGAACGAGGTTGCCGTACTGCATGCTGAAGATGTCCTTGAAGTCCCGTCGTAGATCACGCTCCGGAGCACATCCCAGGACTTTGCGACCCTGTACCCCGGAAGATCAGGTCCAGCAGTTCGAGCGTGAGAGTGAGGACGAGGAAGAGCACAGGTACTCGAAGTCATCCCGACGACATGCGTCTCAACTCCCTTCACCTTGTCGAGCGACATCTGCCAAGGCTTACGTTGCCTCTTGATCAGAGGCCCCTCAGAAGCGTCTCGTCCACGAAATGCTTCCGGCAGAGGAACCAGTGCTCCGAGGCTACGATGGCGTCGGAAGTGAAGAACAGAATGCCGAAGACCGCGATCGCTGAAGTGAAATGCGATGTCATGAACACGTTCATGCCGAGAAAAGGATGCTGTAGCTGCAGCACGATCGGCATGGGAGCCGCGAACAGTAGCGCGAAGGAGAAGACCAAGGCGAACCGCGTCGGGCAGAGGCCTCAAATTCCAGCTATCAAACTTGTCTACACACAACATGCGTCGACATTGGTGCGAAAAACACTTTTCCCTTGACAATGTATACGCCAAGTCATACCATCCAACATTGCATTGAACCAGAGAACTCGGCTGGGCTTTCCGAGCGGTGCATTTGAACACCACATCTTCTCCAGACGGGGAGGTCTGATGAAGAGGCGCAGTTTTCTCAAAGCAGCACTGGCGTTCCTGGGAGCAACAACAGCAGCCTCCTTCGTCTACCCTCTCTTCCGGTTCCTCGTCCCTCCCCCCCGTCAAAAGAAAGTGAATAGCCTTGTCATCGCGAAACGCGATGTCCCTCTCGGCGATGCCAAGGAGATCGTATTCGGCGGCATCCCGGCGATAGTCGTGAACAGACCGGGCAAAGGCCTGATCGCACTTTCCCGGGTCTGTACCCACCTGGGCTGTCTGGTTCAGTACGACCAGGAGAACAAGAGGCTGCTCTGCCCCTGCCATGCGGGGGTCTATGACCTCGAAGGGAACATTGTTTCAGGACCGCCGCCGAAGCCCCTGACGAAATTGCCGCTCAAGGTCGAGGGTGAAACCATCGTGATAGGATGACAACCATGTGGGAACGGCTTACGAACTGGCTGGAAGTGCGCATTGGCGTCGACGACCTTGTCCGGTCGCAGGTCACCGAGTACCGTGTGCCGAAAAACATCAACATTTTTTACACGCTCGGATTCGTTGCCGCGGTCGGCTATCTTATCCAGGTCGTCACCGGCATCCTGCTGCTCGTCTATTATGTGCCCCATCCGGACCATGCCTTCCGCAGCGTCCAGGACATCATGGTCAAGGTTCCGTTCGGCTGGCTCTTCCGGCAGATGCACGTCATGGGCAGCAACCTCATGATTGCCGCCATCTTGCTCCATATGCTCACCGTGTTTGCCATGGGAAACTACAAGCGGCCCCGTGAACTGACCTGGATCGGCGGGGCGCTCCTGCTCTTTGTGGCCATCGCCTTCGGTTTCAGCGGATACCTGCTCCCTTGGACACAGCTGAGCTATTGGGCGACCACCGTTGTGACCTCCATTCCCACCGCCGTCCCGGTGGTCGGGGATTTTGTGGCGAGGCTCCTGCGGGGCGGCGACCAGGTGACCGGAGCGACGCTCAGCCGGTTCTTTGCCTTCCATGTATCAATCCTGCCGCCGCTCTTCCTGATCCTGGCGGGTGTTCATCTTTTTCTTATCAAGCGGATCGGCATCTCGGCGACGCCTTTCGGACTTCCGGCCGAGGAAAAAAGGCCATGGACCGAATATCACAAGAAGAGCCATGCCGACGGGTATCCCTATTATCCCCGGTTTTTCCAGATGGACATGCTCATGGTCATGGTCTATCTGGCCGTCATGTTTTTGCTCATCACCTTTCTGCCGAACCTTTTCTTTCCGCCGGACGCCACGATTCCCGCGAATCCCTTAAAGACACCGGCCACCATCCGTCCCGAGTGGTACCTCCTCGCGCCGTACCAGCTCCTGAAGATCATTCCGAACAAGTTTCTGGGGATTCTCATCCAGATTGTCTTGTTCCTCCTGTTCCTCTTCTGGCCGTTCTTTGACACGGAGAAGGAGAAGAACATCATGAACCGGCCCATGCTGCGGGTTCTCTTCATCTTTGGCTTCATCCTGTGGCTGATCCTTATGTACTGGGGGAGGTCATAATGCGGTACGTTGTCCTTTCCCTTTTGATGATCGTGGGCCTCCCCACGCTCTCTTCGGCAGGCTATCAGGAGGACTTCGCGCGGGAATTCCTCTCAAAGACCTGGGCGGGCGAGCGCATCGAAGAGAATGCGTGCATCGACTGCCACTCCTCGGATCAGATGAAGCCTGAATTCCGTGAGATCACAGACGATTGGAAGAAGAGCTGGCACGCGCAGAACAATATCTCTTGTCAGGATTGCCACGGCGGCGACCCGAAAGACCCCTCGTTGTCCATGACGCACCAGAGAGGGTTTGTCGGCACTCCCTCGGCTCGCGAGATTCCGCAGTTCTGCGGGAAATGTCACATTGGCATCCTGAAGAACTATTTGGAAAGCGGCCACGGGAAGGCGCTCCGTGCCACCGGCAAAGGCCCCCATTGCGCGGTCTGTCACGGGTCCCACAATATCCAGCGGGCCACCATCGATATCATCAACGAGCAGCGGTGTTCAAAGTGCCATACCTACGAGCGCGCAAAGGTGATGAAGCAGGCATTATTCCTGGTGGAGAAAAGGGCGGAAGACATCGAGGACGGCCTCAAGGCTCTGCGCCGGGCAGGAATCTATCCGGCGGACCAGGAGCGGGCGCTGTACAATACTCTGGTGGAATTCCGGACGCTCTTTCATACCGTTGATGTGAAGCTGGTCAACGAGCGGACCGGCGAGTTCACGCTTAAAATGGGCGCCATCGAGAACAACATCCAGGAGACGCTCGACGAACTGCGCACACACAGGGACTTCTCCGCCTTCCTCATGTCACTCTTTGGCGGCATGGGCATCCTTTTCTTCCTGCTCTCCCGGACGCCGAAACAGTAGCACCTTTCAACAAACCACGAAGGGGCGGCGAATTTCGCCGCCCCTTCGTCATTTCCCCGCCTCATTCTCAATCCGCATGCGACCGCCGGAACGAAAGACCATTCACGCCGCTTTCAGAATGCGATTATATTCTTTCTGTCTGACCGAAACGTGGACAGGAGGAATGCTGCCGGCTCTCCACAAGCGCCGACGGAACCACATACAACAGGGCATACGAGACTCTCTTGGTATTCTCAGAGCTAGTAAGGCTTGCACACCACGGTCCGCACGCTCCCGCCGCCGTTTCCCTGCCCCTCCCTATGTTGGCTGGGGCTTGATCCCCCTGCTGTCCTTCGTCTCAAACCGCAGCTTCCCGGTATAGATGGGAATCGCAAACTTGAGCAGGAACGTGTACAACAGCGCGCCTGCCGCCCAGATGCCGATCGTGATGATAATCTCCGCGTTGGTCGGCGAATATTCATAGATCTCGCCGAGGGTATCGGGAACGAAACCCGGCACGATGAGGCCCATGCCCTTCTCGATATAGACTCCCATGATGATGAACAGGCACCCGATATTGAGCGTCGTGAAGTTCTCGCGGGTCTTCGGAAACAGGAACAGGAAGAACGCCGTGATGTTCATGATGGTAGCCGCCCACATCCAGGGAACGAGACTGGACTTCCCATGCAGCCCGAAGTACAAATAGGTCATGGGATAGGAGTGGATGCTTCCCGAGTAAAACTCCTTGAAGACCTCCGCTCCGAGCAGAAACAGGTTGATGCCCATCGCATAGGCAATGAGCTCGGCGATCTTGAATATCGCCCGGTTATCGATCTCCACATCCGACTTCTTCCGGATAATCTGGAACAGGATGAGCATGATGGCCGGTCCGGAGCAGAACGCCGAAGCGAGAAAGCGAGGAGCGAGGATTGAAGCGTTCCAGAAGGGCCTTGCCGACAGACCGTTATAGAGGAACGCCGTGACCGTATGGATGCTGACCGCCCAGGGGATGGAGAGAATGATCAGGGGCCCGATCACGGCCATGCTGTACTCCCTGCCGATGGAAAGCCGGTAGAGCACATAGAACGCGATGATGGTGTTGATGGCAAGATACCCGTTCAGAACGACCACATCCCAGGCAAGCAGCGACGCGGGAAAGTGCATGGCGCCGATGAACGGGAGGATATGCCACACGCGCATCGGCTGGCCCATGTCGATCATGATGAACAGGACGCACATGGAGATCGCCGTAATGGCAAGGAGCTCGCCGAAGAGCACAATCTCCTTGATCGGCTTGAAGTTGTACAGGTAGGCGGGAACGACGAGAAGGACCGCGGCGGCTGCGACACCAACGAGGAAGGTGAAGTTCGAGATGTACAGCCCCCAAGAGACCTGGTCCCGCATGGCAGTCGTTATGAGCCCTCGGTTGAGCTGATCGACATACGCACTGAGGCCCAGGAGAACGAAAAAGGACAGGAACCCGACCCAGAGATAGTACGACCGGCCGCCGACGAATATCTGACGCAGGGCGATAAAGAAATTCCTGATCAACGGTCCCATGCGCGAGCCTCCTAGACGCCGTAAGCGAAGAAATAGTAGAACTTGGGGTAGGTGTTGAGGTCCTCTTTCAGCCGGAACACCCTTTTGTGCTCGATCGCATATCGGATCTCGCTCTCCGGATCGAGCAGATTGCCGAACTTCCGCGCACCCACTGGACAGGCCTCCACGCACGCTGGGTAACGGCCATTCCGCGTTCGCTGAATGCAGAACGTGCACTTCTCCACAACGCCCTTGTAGCGCGGGCGGTTGCCGAGATAGTGCGTAGCGGGGTTGATCTCCTCTGGCGCCCGTTTCGGCTCCGTCCAGTTGAAGTGGCGGGCGCCGTACGGGCACGCCGCCATGCAGTAGCGGCAGCCGATGCACCAGTTATAGTCGATGACGACGATGCCGTCCGGTTCCTTCCAGGTCGCCTGGGTCGGACAGGCCTTGACGCATGGCGGGTTCTCGCATTGCTGGCACTGGATCGGCATGTAGAAGTAGTCCGGTTCGGGGACGAGTTCGGGGTTGTAATACTTTTCCGATTCCTCGAGGTCGATCCACTTCTCGCCCTTCTTGAACCGGAGGACCGTGATCCAGTGGATCTGCGGGTCCTTGGACTGATTGTTCTCCTCCACGCAGGCGTACTCGCAGCGACGGCAGCCGATGCACCGCGAGAGATCGAGGCCGTACCCGAACAGCACTCCCGGCATCGCCTTCTCATTGCCCACCTTGATCGCCTTCTTATACTTCTCGCCGTACTCCCGTTCCAGACGCTTGATCACGTCCCTGATCTCGTCCTCGTTCATTTCCTGGAAATGTTTCTGGAAGAAGGCCTCCCAGAACGACGCGTCGGCCTTGTTCAGAGGCAGCGCGGCCCCCGCAAGGCCCAGCGCTGCGCCCTTGAGAAAGTTCCTCCGGTCGAGCTGAATGCCCTCTTTCGTTCTCGTGAACTTTTTCATCATGCGCCTCGTAGTGGCTACTTGATGTCGGACGGCCTCACCGGCGGAGGCAGCGGTTTGATCGGTTTGAACCGGGGGTCATGGGGCCAGTGACAGTGAACGCACAGCCGGTACTGCTTCTCCCCGTTCCACATCCCCGTGCGCTTGCCGTGCAGACCCGCCTTCCATTCGCGCAGGATGGTCCCATGACACTGTCCACAGAGATTGTAGGACTCTTCGAACTTGACCAGTTTGCCGTTCGCAAGGCGGAGCGTATCGCGGTTGTCCGGATTGTGGCAGTCAAAACACCATCCGCCGGGCATGTGGTTGAGCTTGATGTCCTGATGCATCTGCTCCAGTTTTCTCGGACGTTTGTTGACCGGCATTCCTTCATGGCACTGCGAACACGGGAAGATGCCGGGGGTGAACGGTGGGGGTGGAACGAAGTATTTTTTGGGGATTTCTTGCCCTTCGGCAGGGACGGCCGGGGAGAGCAGCACGAGCGCCAGCAGCGACAACAACGGAAGAAGCGATCCTGTCTTCTGTTCTTTGTTCATAGCAGTTCACCGCGCGCGAATGACGTGAGAACAGCCAGCTGAAGTGATTGTCACATTGTAATGGTTTTCTTCCGGAGAATGCAATGTCAAACTCTAACTTTAGGCCGGGCGGGCTCCCGGAAGGACGGTCCCCGGGAGCTCGCTCGGACCTCTGTCAGTGTGTTGCCTTGGCGTCAAAGACGGGAAAGACCTTGGCGATGAAATAGAACAGCACGAAGGGTACGATGAAGACGCCGACTGCGCCAACGAGCCCTTCCTTCAGGGTATCCCAGTCATGGGGAATGATCGGGAGATGGTAGTGCATGAAGCCGGCGAAGGTAAGTGAGAACGCCTGGCCGCCGATCACCACGTTCCACCGCATCATGAACACCCCGAAGAGCACCAGCAGAGCACCGAGGATCGTCCTGCGGATCGTCAGCCCCGGGACCAGGAACAGGATGAGGGGGACGAGATTTCCGAGGCCGTACTGCAGCACGAAGATGTCCTTGAAGTCCCGTTCATAGATGACCGTTCTGAGCACATCCCAGGACTTGACAGCAGTGTATCCGCGGAAGATCAGGTCTAGGAGCTCCAGCGTGATGGCCAGCACCAGGAAAAGGATCAGGTACTTGGAGGTCATCTTGACCACATGGAGTTCAGCACCCTTGACCTCTTCGAGCGATGCCTGCCAAGGCTTGCGAGCCCGCTTGATCAGGACCTTCCGGATCTCCATGACGACTATATAGGTGAGCATGCACAGGGCGATGCCCGACACCACGGCGGACATGATGAAGATCACGGGCATGAGCGGCGTCATCCACAGCG
>JBAIYC010000008.1:0-17012 GCA_037916085.1 Nitrospirota bacterium
CCAGCCGGGGACCAAGAAGAAACCCTGCCCGCTTTGCAAGAAGAAGATGGTCTGGCACCCGGCCGCAAAGGCCTGGCGGTGCCCGTCCTGCTACTATGAAAAGAGGGGCGCCTGAGAGACATCAATATAGAGGGACAATGCAAAGGCCGGAAAGCGCTCTCTCCGGCCTTTGCTCGCCGGACCAACTGACCTATGCCGCCTTTCGGACGACGGCTTCCCTTCGCGTGATCGTCATCTCCATCATCTTCTCTTCTTTCTTCCCCTTGGGCGTCAGGTACATCTCGAACTCAACGACGTTGTCGTCCTTGATCCTGGTCACCGTGCGCCAGACGCTGGGGCCCCTGACCGGGTCGTCATAACTGCATTTTTGGGTGATGGTCCTGCCGTTTGCGCTTGCCGTCCCCACGAAGTAGTAGACGGCGGTGCTCATCGAGTCGATCCAGATGGACTCGTACTTCTTCGTGTGGTTGTTATAGCCCAGGATGCTGATACCCGTGAAGGGCATTCCCATCATATCGCCGGCGTACTCTTGCCGGAGGTAATGGCCGTCAAGGATCATCCTCTGTTCGCATGTACCGGACGACTCTTGCGGAGGCTTGTCGGGCTCCAGCCAGCCCCTGCTTCTGGTCGTCCAGCTCCCCTCCAGTTTCGCCAGCAGTCTATGGGGCTCGCCCGGAGTCCCCGCTTTTTTGTAGGCCTCCATGATCGTCTGCATGTCCATTTCTTTCTTTGCCATGGCAGTTCTCCTTCTCTGGAAAAACACTTCCTACTTAAATGAGACCGCACTTCCCGGCCGATGTCAAGGACCGGCCGTCCCTCCACCCGGCCCATTCCCGTGAAGGTCAAGGCATAATCCGAAGGGCCATTCTTGCTCCTTCCCGGTTCCAGCTGCACCTTGAAATCATCCTTTCATTTTGATACATTGTCTCTCCGATACTACGTCCCTGCGAGGTGTGTAATGACTGTCGAGAAACTGGCGTTCAAGACCGAGGTCAAGGAGCTCTTGAACCTCATGATCCATTCTCTGTATTCGCACAAGGAGATCTTCCTGCGTGAGCTCGTCTCCAATGCCTCGGACGCGATCGACAAGGCGCGTTTCGAGTCCCAGACGAACAGGGAGATCGCCGCGGCCTGCGGGGAGTGGAAGATCAAGATCACACCGGACACCGCAGCGGGCACCATCATGGTGAGCGACAACGGCATCGGCATGACGAGGGAAGAGGCCGTGGCGGAGCTCGGGACCATTGCTCATTCGGGCACGCGGGAGTTCATGCAGGCCCTGAAGGACGCATCCCAGAAGGACCGGCCGGGGCTCATCGGCCAGTTCGGCGTGGGGTTCTATTCCTCCTTCATGGTGGCCGACCGCGTGACCGTGGTCTCGCGCAAGGCCACGGAGAGGACGAACAAGGCGATCAAGTGGGAGTCGACCGCTGACGGGACCTATGCGGTCGAGGAAACGACCAAGGAGAAGCCGGGCACGGACGTGACCCTTCATCTCAAGGCGGACGAGAAGAAGTATCTCGAGGAGTGGGAGATCCGCGACGTGGTCCGGAAGTACTCTGACTACATCGAGCATCCCGTGGTGATGGACATCACGCGGGAGAAGCCGGATCCTGCGGACAAGGACAAGCGGGTCAAGACAACGGAAGAGGAGACACTGAACGCCCGCAAGGCCGTATGGCTCAAGGACCCGTCGGAGATCAAACCGGAGGAGTACAACGACTTCTACAAGCACGTCTCCCACGACTACCAGGACCCGGCAAAGGTGATCCATTACAGGGCCGAGGGCACGTCGGAGTTCACGGCGCTGCTCTACATCCCGCAGCATGCGCCCTACGGCATTCTGTACCGGGATTTCAAGGTGGGGCCGATGCTCTACGTGAAGCGCGTCCAGATCATGGACCACTGCGCCGAGCTCATGCCAGAGTACCTGCGCTTTGTCCGCGGCGTGGTGGATTCCTCCGATCTGCCGCTCAACGTGTCGCGCGAGATCCTGCAGTCGAACCGGCACATGGCAGTGATCAAGAAGAACATCGTAAAGAAGGTGCTGGACGCCCTCGCGGAGATGAAGAAGAACGAGGCGGCGAAGTACGAGACGCTGCACAAAGAGTTCGGCAGGGTGCTGAAAGAAGGCATCCACTTCGACCACGACCGCAAGGAAGAGATCGCCGACCTTCTGCTCTTCCGGTCCACGAAAAGTGCGGCGGGGAAGTACACGACCCTGTCGGACTATGTGCGGGACATGCCGATCGCTCAGGATGCCATCTATTACATCGTTGGCACCGATAACGAGAACATCCTCCAGTCGCCCTACCTCGAGGCCTTCCGTTCGAAGGGCTACGAGGTCCTCGTCCTGACCGACGATATCGATGATCTCATCATGCTGGACCTGGGGGAGTACAAGGACAAAAAGCTCAAGAACGTGGTGAAGGGCGATGTGAGCCTGGACGCGGAGAAGAAGGCGGAGAAGGAAGCGCAGAAGGGGAAGTTCGAGATACTCCTGGCCAAGTTCAAGGAGCGACTCAAGGACGAGGTGAAGGACGTGAGGCTGTCGGGTAGGCTCACCGACTCGGCCAGCTGCCTCGTTGCCGACGAGGGCGGCATGGACCCGCAGATGGAGAAGCTGCTCAGGTCCATGGGCCAGGACGTGCCTGCCCAGAAGCGGATCCTGGAGATCAACCCTGCTCATCCGGTCTTCGAAACCATGAATGCGATGCTTGCGAGCGGGCAGGACGAGCAGGTACTGGAATATATCGACCTTCTTTATAACCAGTCGCTCCTGCTCGAGGGGTCGAAGCTCAAGGACCCGGCAGGCTTCGCCCGGTCCGTGGCGAAGCTGATGTCCGGGGTGAAGGTCTAGGACAGCATACGGCCTGCTTCTGCTACGCCGCGGAAGCGATGCGCAAGGAAAAGGCCGGAGGGTTCGCTCTCCGGCCTTTCTTCGTTCTGCCGTCGTCAATGATGCCTAAGGGCTGCCACCAGCCGCCTTTTCGTTGCAGACGGGCGAAGTCTGTGTTACATTCCGAGAAGGAGGGACGGATATGGACGCGTTCAAGGCGATGGAACTGATCGAACAGCTCGAGACAAAGATAGCCCGGATGTACGCAAAGCTGGGGCAGGAGTTCGGGGACGACAAGCTGCTCAAAGAGCTCTTCGACCGTCTACACCACGAAGAGCTGAACCACGCGCATCTGGCCGCGATGGAGAAGCGGATCGTCCGTTCCAAGCCTTCGGACTTCGGTCCGGTCGACCTCAATTTCAGCGACTTCAAGCAGGTGCTGGACTATATCGACGTGGTGATGGCCATGCCGCGCAAGAACGTTCAGGAGATCCTGACGGCGTGCTACCTGATCGAGTCCAGCATGGTGGAGAAGTACGTAGTGGAGGCGCTCCGGGGCAACCCCGAGATACGGCCGCTTCTGGACCAGCTGAGCGAGGGGTTCCGCGACCACCTGACGGCGCTCGCCGCCTGGGTGAAGCAGCTGGGCGTGGACATCAAGAACGTCGATGTGATCAGGAAGCGGCCGCGCGTCTCCCTCCAAGCAAGGGTCATGCTCGACGGGAAGGCAGTTGGCAGCGCCGTGGACATCAGCGAGGGCGGCATGTTCGTTCTGACCACGGCCGTGTTCCCCGAGGGCTCCACGGTCACGGTAGCCATTCCCATCGGCCGCGGCGAGGTGAGGACAAAGGCCCTTGTCCGCTATTCCGTCCCGAACGCCGGCGTGGGGCTCAGCTTCCCGGAGCTTGGCGACAGGAACCGGGAGCTCATCCAGCAGTATGTCGATGAGGTCCTGGAGCGTGTCACCCCGCCCGGACCGGCGCAGAAAAAGGAATCCTAGTCCGCCCCGCAGGACGCAGGTCTTGACGCCTGCCGCAACAAGGATAGTGTTCTCGCTGGCCTATCCAGCTGCACAACCCGCTGGCTTCTCACATCCCTCGTTCCGGCATCACTCCCTGAAAAGACCGCTGTCCGGTCATGGCATTTCTGCCCCCTCCGACAGCTCGCGGCACGCAATATGCACCTCTCATATCGACACGGCATTCGAACACACTTTGTACAGCGGTATCACAGGGTTTTATCACGGTACGGCACAGGGCGTCTGTGTCAGGAATGCATCAGCGCGTGGCGGTTCTTCCACACCGTGACAGGCTCTCTCTGCCAGGAAGGAGGATCTCATGAACAGGGACGAGATACTAGAGGCGTACCGCAGAGGCGACGACAACAAGCGGCTCAGCCTTTTTCTGGGCTACCGCGAACTTCGCGAGGACTTCAGCCGCATCGACGATGAGACGCTGCACGATGACTTCGTCCTCATCAGGTTCCCTTGGAGCGGGAAACACTGGCACAAGAAGCATCTCGTTCCGCGTGCGGCCTGACGGAGAATGCATCATCTGCGTCTTACTGACCAGCGCTTTTATCAGGATCGGGAACTCTCCGGAGCGCTCTGCCTCATCGATCTGCGCGCAACGGCCCTGTCCATTCCTAATAACTCGGAATGTAGGGATCCTTGCCGTAATCGCCCGTACTGGTTCCTTCACGGTCCGGCTCCTTCGATCTGTCAACGGCTCCTTTTCCCTGGTCGCTCCCATCCTTCCATCTTTCAGAGCCGCTGCTTGCGCCTCCAGCACCAGAGCCCTGAGCGCCTTCCGGTGAGGGCATCCGGTTGAAGGTGGCATCGTCCCGATCGGGGGTGGCCGTCGGAAGATCGTCATTGGTGATCACCGCACCGCCTGTATCAGCGGCTGCCGTGCTTTTTCCCGCGAACGCATGCCCGGATGCCAGCACGAGCGCCACGCCCGCGAACAGGGTGAGTATGCTTTTCATGTATATCACCTCTCTACTTTCAAGTATATCGCCGCATAAACCGGTGTCAACAGGTCTTCTTTTCGGTCCGGGTCCCTGAACCGGCTCGCGTTGCCCCGCTTCGGACGGCGATCGGCCAAAGAGGACTTCCTTAGGAAACAGGGCGGTAATTGCCCGAATTAATCCGAAAGTCTTGATAAATTCCGCGGCAAGTGATACTCTTTCCCTATGTCAGGCGCGCGCGTAGCCGGGTAGCTCAGAGATGACTGCATGATCAAGAGCATGCTGCGCGAACGGACCGGCAGCACCCTGAACCTTAACGGAAGGTTTCGGGAGGCCGGCGCGATGCGTGTCCGCAACCAGGTATCGGAGCGGCAACGGATATGAAAAAGCGATTACTTCTCACTGTCGGCGGCCTTGTCCTTCTCGTCGCCACCCTCGTCGTCGTGAAATCCCTCCAGATCGGCGCGATGATCGATCAGGGCAAGAAGTTCGCCCCGCCGCCGGAGACCGTCACGGCCGCGAAGGTCCTGGCCGAATCGTGGGAAACGGCCTTGACCTCCGTAGGAACGCTGAACGCGGTCCAAGGGGTCACCGTCGCCGCGGAGCTGGCGGGCAAGGTGGTCGAGATCGCATTCGATGCGGGCAGCGCCGTGAAGAAGGGCGACCTTCTGCTCCGCCAGGATACGTCGTCGGAGGAGGCCCAGCTGCCCGGCGCCCTGGCACAGCTCAACCTGGCGCGGATCAACCGCGAGCGGTTCGAGCAGCTGTTTTCGAAGCAGCTCGTTGCCACGTCCGACCGGGATTCCGCCGTGGCGAACGATGAACAGGCGCAGGCGCAGGTCGCTACGATCCGTGCGGCCATCGCCAAGAAGACGATACGCGCGCCCTTCAGCGGCCGCCTCGGCATCCGCCAGGTGAACCTGGGCCAGATGCTCCGCGAGGGGGACCCCGTCGTCGCGCTGCAGTCTCTCGACCCTATCTTCGCCGATTTCACTCTGCCCCAACAGCAGCTGCCGGCCGTGCGCGTTGGCCTGGCCGTGCGCGTCACCACCGACGCTTTGCCGGGGGATGTGCTGGAAGGGAGGATCACCGCGATCAACCCGATGGTCGACCCCGATACCCGGAGCTTCAAGGTGCAGGCCACGGTGAACAACCGCAGCGAGAAGCTGCGCCCCGGCATGTTCGTGAACGTGGCCGTGGGTCTTCCCGGACAGCAGAAGGTGAACTCCATTCCCGCCACGGCCGTTCTGTACGCGCCCTACGGCGATTCGGTCTTCGTGATCGAGGACGGGAAGGACGGCAAGGGAAAGAAGCTGCGCCAGCAGTTCGTCCGTCTCGGCCCCAAGCGCGGAGATTTCGTGGCCGTGACGAGCGGGCTCGAGGAAGGGGACGAAGTAGTGAGCACCGGTGTTTTTAAGCTGCGCAACGGACAATCCGTGGTGATCGACAACAAGCTTGCCCCCGACTTTCAGAAGGCGCCCAGGCCGGACAACAATTGATCAAACCGGAACAACCGGACGGAACCACGGAGACACGGAGAACACAGAGGAAGACCCCCTTCGAGAACCGTCGGACGCCGAATCGGGTCCGGCATGAAGGTTCATCGGAATTCAAACAGAAATAGCAATTCTCCGTGTCTCCGTGCCTCCGTGGTGGTCCCCGTCCTCTCCTGAAACGATATGAACATCACCGACCTCTTCATACGCCGCCCCGTCCTCGCCGTCGTGGTGAACCTGGTCATCATCATTGCGGGGATCCAGGCGATGCGCACGCTCAACGTACGCCAGTATCCCCGCAGCGAGAACGCCGCCGTCACCGTCACCACGGTCTACGTCGGCGCCTCGTCCGATCTGGTGCGAGGCTTCATCACCGCGCCGCTGGAGCGCGCCATCGCCGCGGCCGACGGCATCGAATACATGGAGTCGCAGAGCAGCCTCGGACTGTCCACGATCAGGGTGCGCCTGAAGCTGAATTTCGACGCCACGAAGGCCCTGGCCGAGATCAGCTCCAAGGTGGACCAGGTTCGCCGCGACCTGCCGCCGGAGGCCGAGGTCCCGGTGCTCAACATCGAATCGGCCGACAGCCAGTTCGCTTCGGCCTACTTGAGCTTCACGTCGGATATCCTGCAGCAGAACGAGATCACCGACTACCTTGTCCGCATCGTCCAGCCGCGCCTCTCGGCCATTGCCGGCGTTCAGCGCGCCGACATCCTGGGAGCCCGCACCTTCGCCATGCGGATCTGGCTGAAGCCCGAGCGCATGGCAGCTTTGAACATCAGCCCGGCCCAGGTGCGGCAGGCGCTGGCTGCGAACAATTTCCTGTCCGCTCTCGGCAGGAGCAAGGGGTCGCTCATCCAGGTCAACCTGACCGCGAACACCAACCTGAGCACCGTGGACGAGTTCAAGCGTCTTGCGGTGCGGGAGCAGAACGGGACGATCGTTCGGCTGGGAGAGATCGCAGATGTGGTCCTGGGCGCAGAGGACTATGACGCCGAGGTCCGGTTCTCCGGGAAGACCGCCGTCTTCATGGGGATCTGGCCGCTCCCGAACGCCAATTCCATCGACGTGATCAGGCGGGTCCAGGCCGAGATGACCGCGATCGAACGGGACCTGCCGAGCGGCATGCAGGCGCGCGTCGCCTACGACGCCACCGACTACATCAACACCGCCATCCGCGAGGTGCTCAAGACCCTGGGCGACACGCTCCTGATCGTCATGGTCGTTATCTTCCTCTTCCTCGGCTCGTTCCGTTCGGTGTTCGTGCCGGTGGTCGCGATCCCGGTCTCGCTCATCGGCGGCGTCTTCCTGATGCAGGCCTTCGGCTTCACCGTGAACCTCCTCACGCTCCTTGCCATCGTCCTGTCGGTCGGCCTCGTGGTGGACGATGCCATCGTCGTGGTCGAGAACGTTGCTCGCCACCTTGCTGAAGGCAGGTCCCCGCTCGAGGCGGCCCGGCTCGGAGCCCGCGAGCTCGTCGGACCGATCATCGCCATGACCATCACGCTGGCGGCGGTCTATCTTCCGATCGGACTGCAGGGAGGCCTCACGGGCTCGCTCTTCCGGGAGTTCGCCTTCACCCTTGCCGGGTCGGTCACCATCTCCGGGGTCGTCGCCCTTACCCTGTCGCCGGTCATGTCGGCGAAGCTCCTCAGGCCCGGCGGCGAGGAACACGGATTCGCGGGCAGGATTTCCCGCGGCTTCGGGCGCCTCAAGGATGCTTACGGCCGCCTGCTGGATGCCACCCTTCGCGTCCGGCCGGCGGTCTATACGGTGTGGATCGTCGTGAGTCTCCTCGCCGTCCCCATGTTCGTCATGTCCGCCAAGGAGCTGGCGCCGATGGAGGACCAGGGGGTCATCTTCGGCATCCTTGACGCCTCGGCCGATTCTACCCTCGACCAGACCAGCCGGTATGCCGCGGCTGCGAACCAGGCGTTCCTGAGCGTGCCGGAGACCCAGTTCACCTTCCAGATCACCTTCCCCAATTCCGGCTTTGGCGGCATGGTCGTCAGGCCGTGGGACAAGCGCAAACGGACCATCTCCCAGATCGTTCCCGAGGTGCAGCGGAAACTGCAGGCCATCCCCGGCATCCAGATGTTCCCGGTCACGCCGCCAGCGCTTCCCGGGGGCGGCCAGTTCCCGGTGGAGTTCATCCTTGCCTCCACGGCCGAGAGCGGCCAGATCCTCGAGTTCGCCCAGAAACTGCAGCAGAAAGCGATGCAGAGCGGCATGTTCGCCTTCCCGCCGATCATCGACGTCAAGATCGACCAGCCGCAGGCCGAGTTCGTCATCGACCGCGATAAGGTCGCCGCCCTCGGCCTCAACCTGACGCAGGTGGGCTCCGATCTGGCCGGGATGGTGGGCGGCGACTACGTCAACCGCTTTGACATCGCGGGCCGAAGCTACAAGGTCATTCCCCAGATCCAGCGCGTCAACCGCCTCACCCCGGACCAGTTGAAGGACGTCTATGTCACCGGTCCCGGCGGGAAGCTCGTGCCGCTGTCGACCGTCGCGACGATGCGCGAGAGCGTGGTCCCCCGGTCGCTCAACCGCTTCCAGCAGCTGAACGCGGTCAAGATCAGCGGCGTGGCCATGCGGCCGCTGGACGAGGCCCTGCGCTTCCTCGAGAACGAGGCCCGGAAGATCCTCCCTCGGGGCTATGTCCTCGACTACACCGGAGAGTCGCGCCAGCTGCGCACGGAGGGGAACAAATTCCTACCCGCTTTCACCCTTGCCATCGTCCTCATCTTCCTGGTGCTGGCGGCCCAGTTCAACAGCTTCCGCGACCCCTTCGTCATCCTGGCCGGCTCGGTGCCGCTGGCGATCTTCGGCGCCCTCGTCTTCACGTTCCTGAAGATGCCGGACCCGAACGTACCGTTCTGGACGCGCGGCTGGACCACGACGCTCAACATCTACTCGCAGGTCGGTCTCGTGACCCTGGTCGGGCTGGTGTCGAAGAACGGCATCCTGATCGTCGAGTTCGCCAACAAGCTCCAGCTACAGGGCATGACCAAGCTCGAATCCGTACGCGAAGCGGCGATGACCCGCCTTCGCCCGATCCTCATGACCACCGCCGCCACGATCGCCGGCCATTTCCCGCTGACCCTCGTCTCCGGAGCCGGAGCCGCCGCCCGGAACTCGATCGGCATCGTCCTGGTCGGGGGGCTGTTCATTGGCACGTTCTTTACCCTCTTCGTCGTCCCTTCCATCTATATGCTCGTAGCCCGCGATCACAGCAGGGACCGCGAGCGCGAAGCAGCGATCCCCCTGAAGGCCTGATCCCCGGAGCGCGTCGTGGCGAAAGCAAAGGTGCCGGCCCCGACAACATTCTCTCTTGTTGTTTTCTTCAAAATGCCGTATCTTGCCTTTTTGGGACAGGTGTGAGCCCGTCCCGTGCAATTCTATGGAATCCTCCCGACTGCACCGCATCTACAGGCATATCACGCAGCACCTAACCGGACCGCAGGACCGCTATCTTGTCGTGTCCGTGGAGGAGCAGGCGCTCTTCGTCTGCGCGAATGGAACCATCGTTGAGCGGTTCGACTGCTCAACGTCCCGTTTCGGCTCCGGCATGCGCGAGAACTCGCTCCGGACGCCGCTGGGGCTGCACCGGATCTGCGAGAAGTACGGCGCAGGCGCGCCTCCGGGCCGCGTGTTCCGTGACCGCGAGGACACCGGCGAGGATTGGGACCACAAACAGAACGGGGACAACCTGATCCTGACCCGCATCCTGCGGCTCGAAGGGCTTGAGCAGGGGGTCAACAAGGGGCCAGGGATCGACTCCTATGAGCGGTATATCTACATCCACGGCACGGGCCGGGAGGACCTGATCGGATCGCCTCTATCGCACGGCTGTGTTTTGCTCCGGAACCACGACGTCATTCGCCTGTTCGATACGGTCCCGCAGGGAACGCTGGTGTACATTGACCCGCCGCCGGTCATGATTGGCGGCCGTCCGTGCCGCAGCGTCCACTTCACGGGCATCTTCGGCAGCGGCATGAGCGCGCTGGCGCAATACCTGCGTTTTCAGGGGATAGTGGTCTCGGGCTCCGACCGGTTCGACATGAGCACGGACACAGCGTCTCTCCGGCGGTCGCTTGAAGGGCTGGGGTGTGTGGTCGCTCGCCAGGACGGTTCGGGCGTGACCACGGACACGGACGTTGTCTGCGTCTCGACGGCGATCGAGGAGTCCAATCCCGACATTGCGGCCGCGCGTACACAGGCCATTCCCGTCATCCACCGGTCGGACCTTCTTGCAGCAATCATTGATACGAAACGGACGATCGCCGTCGCCGGGACCAGCGGCAAGTCCACGGTCACCGCCATGATCTTCGAGTTCCTCACCGCCTGCGACAGATCACCTTCGCTCATCAGCGGTGCGCCGCTCCGGAGGCTCGAGAAGCAGGGCATGATCGGCAACGCCTGGAACGGCGGGTCCGACCTGCTCGTCGTGGAGGCGGATGAGAGCGACGGAACGCTCGTCAAGTACCGGCCCGAGACCGCCGTGATCCTGAACGTCTCGAAGGACCACAAGAGCAGCGAGGAAGTTGCCTCGATGTTCAGGACGCTCGCCTCGCGCTCGCCACGGACCGTTCTGAACGCCGATGATCCCGCCCTCGCGTCCCTTCCCTCGTCGGTCCGCTTCGGACGGAACGGTACGGCATCCTGGCGGCCGGACCGGGAGGAACTCCTCCCGATGTCGGTAAAGCTCCATCGGAATGGAACGTCCTATCATCTGCCGCTCCCGGGCGAGCATAACCTCGAGAACCTGCGTGCGGCGCTTTGTCTGTGCGAGCAGTTCGGGTGCGAGGGGCCGGCGCTAGCCAATGCGGTCCGGACCTATGAAGGGGTGGCAAGGCGCTTCTCGGTGACCAGGACAGGGCGGAACGTGCAGGTGGTGGACGACTTCGCGCACAATCCGGCGAAGATAGCTGCAGCCCTCCGCGCGGCGCGGGGGCTTTCGGAGCGCATCATCGCGATCTACCAGCCGCACGGCTTCGGCCCGACGCGGTTCCTGAAGAACGAATACATCGAGACCATCCGGACGGTCTTCCGGAAGGATGACTCGTTCTATCTCCTGCCGATCTACTACGCCGGCGGAACCGCGCAGAAGGATATCTCCTCGGATGACATCATCAGTGGTCTCGGTCCCGTCCCGTTCCGCGCCGAGGCGGTGAAGGGCCGTGATGAGCTGCTCGCGAGGGTATCAGCCGATGCACGGCCGGGCGACTGCGTGCTGCTCATGGGCGCGCGGGACCCCTCGCTGCCGGTGCTCGCAAAGAAGATCGTCGAGCTTTTCGGCGGGGAAGCGGGAATTCCGTGACCGGTCATGCATCCCGTTTCAAGGGATGAAGGGCTCCACATCATTCCTGACCTGATCGCCGACACACACCTGCCTTATCTTCCGGTAGATGCACGATCCCTTCCTCCAGGGCTCGAACGACTCTCCACCTCGGGGCAGCTTCTCGTGGCTGCCGATCACCAGCGCCCCGCCCGGGACAAGAGCTCCCGCCAGCATCGTGACCACATCCCGCTGCAGATCCTCATCGAAATAGGTGAAGGCGAGGTTCCGGCACAGGACGATGTCGAAGGGGCCCCCGGCCGGACCTGAACGAAGGTCACGGCACAGGAATCGAACGCCTTCCCGGAACATTTCCCGCAGGACCAGGACTCCCTGGGACTGCTCGAAGGCCTGCCGGCGCCATGACTGAGGGAGCTCGCGAAGACTACCGGGGCGGTAGCATCCTGAGCGTGCCCGTTCAAGGAGGCTCTCATCGACGTCCGTTGCGACGATGCTGATGCCGAGGTCGGGGAACCGTTCCCGAAGCGTGAGCTTCCAGATGATCGCGAGCGAATAGGGCTCTTCACCGGATGCGCAGCCGGCGCTCCAGCAGGCGAGCGTGCGACCGCCCTGGGACCGGGCGTTGTCGGCGAGGGCGGGAAGAACGGTCCGCTCGAGCGTCCGGAAGACAGCGTGGTCCCGGAAGAACCGGGAGATCGTGACCCTGCAGAGGCTGTCCAGGACCGGCCACTCGTCCGGGTGGCGGCCCAGGTGGTCACGATAGTCACGGGGTCCCGGGATGCCCAGATCCTCGATCCTTCTGGCGAGGCGCTTGCAGACCTGCCCGCGGACCTTTCGGAAGCCCGGCCAGCGGAGTCTAAGCCGGGGCAGGGCCCATTGCAGAAAGAGCGTACAGTCGCGATCGGTCATGGTTCTGCCTCAGAGGAGCGGATGGATGAGCGGCCGCGGGGGGCCGGCCCCTGGCGCATTCTTCTTCTGCGATCCAGCCCGGCCCGTATCAGCATGGCCTCGAGATCGGGGAAGTCCCTCTTCTTTCGTCCAGTCTTGGTCCAGGCTTCTTCGAGAAGCGCCAGGACCTTCCTCCTGTCATGCACGGTCGAGTGTACGATCCCCAGGTCCTTCGCCGCCATGACCGCGAGGTCGGAGGGCAGGGGATCGGCCTTCTTCCAGATGCCGCGCATTTCCCTGAGGAAGATGTTCACCGTCACATCGCCGATGCCCTTGGCAAGGTCCTTGAGCCTTTGTTCAAGGTCGCGGGAGCCGGCAGCAGCGGCGTGGAGCTCCGCAAGATCAGCATGATACTTCTCTGTCAGCATCCTGCTGAGGTCCAGCAGTTTGGTCGCTGTCTTGAAGTCGTACCGCACATAGCCGCCCTGGTCCAGGACCTCCACGAGGCCGTCCCAGCCCGTTTTGAGAATGGTGCTGGGCGATACGATGGCGCGGGAACGGAACTCGCGGAACGTCCTTTTCACGATCGTCTCCGATATCCTTGCGCCGAAGAGCACCGACGCCAGGAACCATAGGAAGACCTCGCGCGAAGGCCCGGCGGAAAGATCGATCCCGAGCTCGGCCGAGAACCTGCCCGGATACTTCCGGCTGAGCGCCAGTATCGCCTCACGGGGTCTCATGACGCGTAATACCATTCAAGCGCATGTTCGTCGTAGTAGAGCCGGTGCGTGCCTCCGTCACTCCCTCGGACGCGAAAGAACCGCCTCCGCACCCGGTCCTGCAACCCTTCCTCGACCCACCGATCCGTGATCTCCACGACATCGATGCGCAGTCCACGGAGGATGAAGGTAACCGGCCGTTCATCGGCCTTCCTGCCGGAAAAGGATATGACATCGATCCGTTCGCTAGGCATAGGTGACCTTCTCATCAGCGGCGAAACGACTGCATTCTTCTGCATCTCACGGATATCGCTTCACCGTCGTGTCCTTCATCTTTAATCATACAGCATACAAACGTCCTTTTTGCGGGACAGAGTCTCAGCAATAGCGTTAGTGCCCTTGGTACGAGGGACCTCATGCTAGAATATTGATATGTCCTTCTTAGGAAGGCTCTTCTCGGTTGCGAGAAGACCCCTTATGAAATGAGGTGATCTCTATGAAACCTGCATATCCCGCCATCGTCGCTTCCCTCACGTTATTCTTCTGTGCGCTGCCTCCCTTTCCTGTCGTGGTCCATGCCGCAGGCGAGCCCGCGGGGGTGGTCAAGCTGCCCCCGCCGGTCCTTGACGGCGGTGTGTCCCTGGAAAAGGCCCTCAGCGAACGCAGATCTGTGCGCCAATACCAGGACCGTCCCCTGTCGCTTGCCGATCTGTCGCAGCTCCTCTGGGCGGCGCAGGGCGTTACCGGAACAGGGGGGAAGCGTACCGCTCCCTCCGCCGGAGCTCTCTACCCGCTGAATGTCTACGTCGTTGCCGGAAATGTGTCCGGGCTTCCTGCAGGGATCTACGCCTATGATCCGCAGAGGCACGAGCTGAGAAGGATCGCAGAAGGCGATGCCAGGCCGGCATTGAGCGCCGCGGCCCTGCGTCAATCTCAGATCAAGAGCGCCCCGGCTGTCTTTGTGATCTCCGCCGTCTACGAACGGACGACGGTCAAATACGGCGAGCGAGGCATCCGGTATGTCCATATGGAGGCCGGCCATGCTGCGGAGAATGTCTATCTTCAGGCGACTGCCCGCAAGCTCGGAACGGTGGTCGTCGGGGCCTTCGATGACGACGAGGTGAGGAAGGTCGTGAGCATGACGGACGGGGAGCATCCGCTGTACTTGATGCCCGTAGGACAGAAGTAGCGCGCGGGGCTGTTCGATGGGACAGGACAGGAAGATCAGGATCGGTTGCTGCGGCTGGGCTGAGGCACAGGCGAAGTACGTTCGGGATTTGGGGGTCCTGGAGGTCCAGGAGACGTTCTACCAACCGGGAAGGATCGAAAAGTACGAGAAGTGGCGAAGTGCTGCACCGCCGGGATTCGAGTTCACGATGAAGGCATGGCAGCTTGTCACCCATGAGCCGTCGAGCCCTACCTATCGAAGGCTCAAGACCGCGGTGCCGCAAGCGAAGAAGGACCGCTACGGTTTCTTCCGTCCTTCCGACGAGGTCTTCGCGGCCTGGGAGGTCACGGACATGATCGCCCAGGCGCTCCGGGCCAGGATGATCCTGTTCCAGAGCCCTGCCTGCTTCCTTCCGTCGCCGGAGCATGAACGAAATCTCCGGAGATTCTTCTCACGGATCGATCGGAAGGGCTATACGCTTTGCTGGGAGCCTCGAGGAGATTGGCAAGAGAACGCCGTCAGGCGGATCTGCGGGGACCTCGACCTCGTCCACTGCGTCGATCCATTCAAAGGAACGTCCGTCTACGGCAGAATCCGCTACTTCCGGCTCCATGGCATGCCGGGATACGATCTTCGGTACCGGTACCGAGACGAAGACCTGCAGGAGCTTCTCGGCAAGATCGACCGGCAGAGCGCCTACATCCTCTTCAATAATCTCACGATGCTAGGTGACGCGAAGCGGTTCCAGCGCCTGGTCGAAAGATCATGACGGACATGGCCAAGAACATCCTCATCACGGGCCTGCCGGGGAGCGGCAAGACCACGCTCATCGAGAAACTCGCCTCCGAACTTCGGGGGTACGCTCCGGAGGGCTTCATGACCGAAGAGATCCGGGAGCGGGGCGCCCGAAAGGGTTTCAGGCTCACGAGCCCCGACGGGAGGTCGACCGGCGTGATCGCGCACGTGGACATCAAGGGAGCGCACCGGGTGGGGAAATACGGGGTCGACATCGAGGGATTCGAGCGCTTCCTCGGATCGTTGCCGCTTTCCGGCCTGCAGCCGCGGCTTGTCATCATTGACGAGATAGGAAAGATGGAGTGCCTCTCCGCGAGATTCCGCGACCTGGTCGTTTCACTGCTTGATGCGCCTGCGCCGGTCATTGCCACCATTGCCTTGAAGGCCGGAGGATTCATCGAGCAAGTGAAGCACCGTCACGACGTTCTCCTCTTCGAGCTCACGGAGAGGAATCGGGATGCTCTTCCCGCCGACATCGCCGCCCGTGTCCGTTCCCTCCTGGCGGCATCCCGGTGACAAGATGCCGTTTGTGCCTGGTGCGTCTCGAGAGGAGACAGTATCGGTTTCACCGGCCGGTCCTCACGATGCCGGCCTTGCTCACGCCGCTGCAGGCGATGTAGAGGTTTCCGTCCGGCGCTACATCGGGTCAAGCCTTCCGATATATGCCTTGGCATTGGCGGTGAACCAGATATTTCCCTGCTGGTCGAGCCGCCCGATCGTGTTGGCCGCCATGCCGGTATACCAGAGCGATCCGTCAATCCCTGCGGCGGGATCGTGGGGGAAGGAACGTGACGTCGGCGCGTCCCACTCCCGTATCGTTACCTTTTCCGAGAGCGCCGCTGCGGTGGAGCAGGGCCAAAAGTCCGACGTATATGGATGATCTTCGCGCTCCCATGACGAGAATAGATCCTCCGATCAGTCACTGAGCTCGAGTGTCACCGCTGCACCGGGACGGACCGGCGTCGTTCGGTTCCGCGCTTCGCGCAATCTTACAGTGGATCACATCGGCAGCTGCAGGCCGAAGGTGTTGCCGGGACGGATGTCTCTTCGCCCTTCGGGCTTTCCTCGTCCCAGGTCAGGAATCGCCCAATGCCCCAGGCGATCAGTACCGCAAGAAGGGTGATGATCGGCCATGCCCACCCCATGGTCCATTCCAGGACATCGATATGTAATACGTTGCTCATGATATGACACTTCCTTTCATCTCTTGCCGTCCTTCGGCGTCACTTCTTGTGTTCTGCCTGCCAGATGGGCACGAAATCATAGGTGGCGTAGAACTCGGACCGGTAGGCCCCCCATGCGTTCTGCTCGATGGCCAGGTTGACGGCACGCAACTTGTCAGGAGGCACGCGCAAGGTCACGACCTGGCCGATTCCCATCATAATGTACCAGGAGACGACCTCCGTACCTTCGGGCGGGAATTTCTTCCAGAAGCCAGTCCTGTCCAGATGTTGATTGATCTCGGCCAGGGTTTTGGATTGATCGTGCCTCAGGAACACGGTCAGCAGGATGGCGTCCTGCTTCTTGTCCTGGGCAGCGGCAACATGCGCCGCCAAGAGGGCGGCTAGGAAGGCAAGGACGATCCCCGCTGAAATAAGGTTTCTTTTCACGGTTCCCTCCTTTCCCCTCATGATGCTTTCTTGAGCTCTCTCACGACCGGACCGGCCAGCTCGCGGAAGCGTATGGCCAGCTTCGGTCCTCTGGCTTCGTCGCCCTCATGCTTGAAGAACACGAAAGCCCGCTCCCATTTTTGCGACAGGACCTTCTCGGTCCACGCAGTCAGGTCTGCTTCCGTGTAATCGGAGCGGCGAAGTCGCAGGTACCCCCACGCCGCTGT
>JBAIYC010000009.1:0-10420 GCA_037916085.1 Nitrospirota bacterium
CGCCGGTCTGCCGCATTATGGACTTCGGCAAGTACAAGTACGAGATGAGCAAGAAGGCCAATGAGTCGCGGAAGCACCAGACGGTCATTGCGATCAAGGAGGTCAAGTTCCGGCCGCGGACCGACGATCACGACATCGAGTTCAAGACGAACAACATCAAACGGTTCCTCGGCGACGGGGACAAGGTGAAGGTGAGCATCATGTTCCGGGGGCGGGAAATGGCCCATCCGGAGCAGGGAAGGGCGCTGCTCGAGCACGTTGTGAAGCTCGTGCAGGACATCGCGGCGGTCGAGCAGATGCCGCGCATGGAAGGGCGGAACATGTTCTTGATGCTGGCACCGAAGAAATAATCCCCTCAGTGGGTTCAGACAAGCCGACAGAGAAAGGGTATGCCATGGCCAAGATGAAATTGAAGACCAATAAGAGCGCTTCCAAGCGCCTCAAGGTGACCGGAAGCGGCAAGATCATGCGTCGGAAGGGATGGAAACGGCACCTCTTGACCACGAAGAACGCCGGGCGCAAGCGGAGCCTGACCGGCGACTTCCAGATCGAGAAGGAGAATGTCGCAAACGTCAAGCGGATGATCCCCTACGGCGTCTAGTCTGCGGGGGGCTTATTCTGCGAATAACGGTCCGGGGTGCCATCTTCTCCGGCTGCATGCCTGGACCAGCAAGGAGGAATTGAGAAATGCCGAGAGCAAAAGGAGGCCCGAAAACGCGGGCCAGAAGAAAGAGGGTGTTGAACCTTGCTGAGGGGTTCTGGGGGGCAAAATCGCGGCTGTACCGCTCGGCCACCGAAGCGGTGGACCGCTCGCTCAAGTATGCGTACCGCGACCGCAAGGTCCGGAAACGCGATTTCCGCAAGCTCTGGATCGCCAGGATCAATGCTGCAGCGCGACTGAACGGGATCTCGTACAGCAAGTTCATAGCCGGCCTTTCGAAGAGCGGCGTGGCCCTGGACCGGAAGGTCCTCGCCGAGCTTGCCGTGAGCGACCCGGCAGGGTTCGCGAAGCTTGCCGAAACCGCCAAGTCCGTGTCGGCGTAGGAACATCGTTTCTTCAGGAATACGAAAGGCCCTGGACATTTCCGGGGCCTTTTTGTTTGTTAAGCCATTGGACAATCGATGTTGAATAACTGCCGAAGGATCATGATGAACGCTGACAGGCGTCTATTAGGGAGCATGGACAAGTTCAGCGTCACTCCGCGTTGAGCTGATCCTTCGCCTCCCTGTGAACGGCATGACAATCTTGTTTTTTTATTGACTTCGCGTCCCGAATCAGTTACAAAATGACAAGAAAACATGGGAAATCAAGGCCGTACATTCTTGGCGGCCATCACGGCTTGCTTGCTCCTGCTGCTGTTCACCGCCGAGACCTATCCCTCCTCCAACGGTGAGGCCGGGCACAAGTATTCTGTCGCCCAAGAGCGCCTCGCTGACCTCAAAAAATCCCCGAAGAAACGCAAGTACCGCTCTTACTGGATGGACTGCGTCCGTACCTTCGAATCCATCGAGAAGAGATACCCCTCCAGTCCGCAGGCGGCCGACTCCTGTTTTGACCGCGCGGCTACCTATCTTGACCTCTATAGGTTCAACCTCTGGTCCAAGGATGCCATTGAGGCATCGAGGATCTTCGCCCAGTGCCAGACGTCCTACCCGAACCATGCCCGGGCCCCCGAAGCGCTCTACCGCGTGGTGGTGATCTCGAAGAACATCAAGAAGGACCAGCCCGCCGCTGTGGAAACATACCGGAAGATGGCCGAGGCCTATCCTACGAGCGCTTGGACGGAACAGGCCAGAAAGTACGCCGGGGTCAGGTTTGCTGCAAAGAACAGCTTAGGGGGGAAAAAGAAGAGGGAAACAGAGCTGCGGAAGCCTCCGGAGACGGTCATCGCCGCACCGAAAGGCCCCCCAGGAACGGTCATGAACGTCCGCTACTGGTCCGGCGGGAACTATACGCGCATCGTCATCGACCAGGACAAGGCGCTCAAGTACCAGGCACATGAGCTCAAGAACCCGGACCGGCTGGTCTTCGATATTCTGAACTCCCGCGTCTCCGACTCGGTGAATAAGGACCCGATGCCGGTGAACGACGGCATCCTGAAACAGGTGCGGACGAATCAGTTCGCTGCCAATACCGTCCGCGTCGTGCTGGACCTAGCAAGCCTCAAGAGCTACGCCGCGTTCCCGCTGCATGACCCCGAGCGGCTGGTGATCGACGTGACGGGGAAATCTGCTGACGATGAAGACGGGACGACAACTGCATCGTCTGCTCCTACTCCTGCACCTGCTGCAGTTCCAACTCCATTGTCACAGGAACAGTCCGATGTGACCGCTTCGACGCCAGACGAAGAGCAACCGCCTGCTGTTGCCAACGGCGGCGCCAAGGCCGGCAGGGATGGCAGGTTGACCCTGTCGCGCCAACTTGGGCTGAAGATCAAGACTATCGCCATTGACGCTGGTCACGGCGGTAAAGATCCAGGGGCAATCGGAAAGAGTGGGCTGAAAGAGAAAACGATCACTCTTGATGTAGCCCAACGGCTCGCCGTGCTTGTGAAGGAGCGTTTAGGCTGTAACGTCATCATGACGCGCAACACCGATATCTTTATCCCGCTTGATGAGCGCCCTGCAATAGCAAAAACGAGAGGGGCGGACCTCTTCGTGTCGATCCACGTGAACGCGAACAGGAAGAAGCGAGCGAGGGGCATCGAGACCTATATCCAGAGCCTTCGAGCGTCGGACCGGGACGCCATGGCAACGGCGGCATTCGAAAACGCCACTTCGACGAAGACCCTGAGCCAGCTGGATACCGAACTCGGGAAGATCCTCAAAGGCCTTGCCAATCAGAACAAGGAAGATGAGTCTGTTGAGCTTGCCGGCTACGTGCAGAGGTCGCTGGTCGACACCATGCGGCCGGTACAAGGCCGCATCGTGAACCTTGGCGTGAAACCAGCGTTCTTCTACGTGCTGGTCAACACGGAGATGCCGAGCATCCTTGCGGAAGTGGGATTCATCACGAATCCGGAGGAGGAAAAGCTGTTACGGCAGGAGTCACACCGGCAGAAGATCGCCGAAGCCCTCTTCCAGGGGGTCAAGCAGTTCGTGGAGTCGCGTGGACAGACGGTGGCAGGGCTCTGAAACGAAAACTGACCCTTCCCCGTGTGTCTCCTGTTCTGATTCCTGACTACTGCTCTATTTCCTTCCCGCTCCCCGTCGCACGTTTCCCCATCAGGAAGGCATCGATGAACTGTTCGATGTCTCCGTCCATCACCGAGCCGATGTTGCCCACCTCGTGGCCGGTCCGGTGGTCCTTCACCATTTGGTAGGGCTGGAACACGTAGGAACGGATCTGGCTGCCCCAGGCGATGTCCTTTTTCTCGCCGGCGATCTTATCGAGCTTGTCCTCCTGCTCCTTCTTCTTCATCTCATAGAGCTTCGATTTCAGTACCTTCATGGCCACGGCTTTGTTCTTGATCTGGGAGCGCTCGTTCTGGCACTGGACCACGATGCCTGTGGGGAGGTGGGTGATGCGGACCGCGGAGTCGGTCTTGTTCACGTGCTGGCCGCCGGCGCTGGAGGCCCGGTAGGTGTCGATCCTAAGGTCCTTCTCGTCGACCTGGATGTCAATGTCCTCTTCGATCTCCGGGTAGACGTAAAGGGAAGCAAAGGATGTGTGGCGCCGCTTGTTCGCGTCGAAGGGAGAGATTCGAACCAGCCGGTGCACGCCCGCCTCGGCCTTGAGCTTCCCGTAGGCGTAGTCGCCGTTCACCATGAAGGTGACGGACTTGACCCCCGCTTCTTCGCCCGCCTGGTAGTCCAGGATATCGTTCTTGTACCCGCTCTTCTCCGACCAGCGGAGGTACATGCGCATGAGCATCTCGGCCCAGTCCTGCGCCTCGACGCCGCCGGCGCCGGGATGGATCGAGACGATGGCGTTCGCCATGTCGTGCGGACCCGCGAGGAGCGCGGCGATCTCGGCCCTGGCCACCTCCATTCCTACAGCGGCCAGCTCAGCATCCAGCTCTGCGCGAAGCGAATCGCCGCCTTCCTCGGAGGCAAGCTCCATCATGGCGTCCAGGTCGCCAACGCGCTTGGAAATGACGTCGAGCTCTCTGAGCGAGCGCTCGAGTGAGGACTTCTCCTTGAGCGTTGCGTTCGCCTTGTCCTGATTGTTCCAGAAATCTGGTGCTTCGAGAAGACGGATGAGTTCCTTCAGGCGTGCTTCTTTGGCGGGAGTGTCAAAGATGCCTCCGGAGCGTTCCAATCCTGAGCTTGATGGCGTCCAGTTCTCTCTTTACGTCGTCGAGCAGCATCTTTCTCTCCTGGGGGCTTGATGGTGAACGGAGCAGATTATACCACAGCACAGGAGAAAAACAAAGCAATGCAGCAGTTTCGGCTGGACGTCACTTCTTCCTATTCAGCACCTTGTAGACGGCCATGAAGTCCTCTCCCGCTGTCCCGTCCCGCATTGCCAGTCCATACAGCTCTTTTGCCACGCCGGTTGCGGGCAGGGCGGCGCCGGACTCGTAAGCGGTCTCGAGCGCCAGCTGGAGGTCCTTGTGCATCCACTGGAGCGGGAACTCGACTGAGTAGTCCTCCGTCTCGAATTTCTTTCTCTTGAAGTTCAGGAATGGCGCCATGACCGGCGAGGCGGCAAGGGTGTCAAAGAGTGTCTGCTTTGTGATGCCGAGGGTCTCGCCGAAGGTGAGGGCCTCCGCGAATGCCACCATTGCCTGGCCCAGGAGGATGTTGTTCACCATCTTCATGGCTGATCCCATGCCGTGCGCGCCCATATGGAAGACGGCCTTTCCCATGCAGCCCAGGAAAGGTCTGACCTCATCGAGATTAGCTTTGTCACCGCCTACAAAGAAGAGGAGCTGGGCCTGCTCGGCCGGCCCCTTCGAGCCGCTGACCGGAGCGTCAAGGAACCTGACATTGCGCGCCATTGCCTCGCCTGCCATGAGTTTCGAGAACGATGGATTCACGGTGCTGCAGTCCACCCAGACGGATCCCGGGGAGAGCGTTTCCAGGAACGCATGCTTGCCCAAGAGGGCGACTTCGGCAACGGCATCGGGCCGGGAGAGCATGGTGAAGAGGACACCGACACGCTTGCCCAGCTCTGCCGGGGTTTCAGCCCAGGACGCTCCGCGTTCCACGAACGGCATTGCTTTGTCTTTCGAACGATTGTAGACCACGAGGTCGTGGCCCGCCTTCTGCAGATTGGCAGCCATGCGGCTGCCCATGATGCCCAAGCCGATGAACCCGATCTTCATGTTGGACCTCCCAGGAAACGTCTTTTTCGAGCAACGGACAGAGAGACCGGACCGTAAGGGATTCACTGAGAAACGATGTCACTTCGCAGGCCTTTTTACGCTGCAGGTGAACCCGCTGCCGGAGAATGCCGCTCCGCCGGCAGCAAAGTGCCAGTACCAGTCCGGGAACCTCGTCTGATCCGCGAGAGTGATACCACCCAGATCTCCTCTAAGCACATAGCGCCATCTGCGAAGGGAACGCGGGGGAGCCGAGAGCCCAACGGCCTCGTTCTGGAAGTCGACGGTCCACCAGCGGTAGGCAGGACGGGCGTGGGGCAGGTGCAGGAGCAGCACGGCATGGTTCCCCACCTTCTCGTATGCCACCGCGTCGGAGAAGAATTCCTCACCTTCGCCGTAGACGGCCTGCAGGCCAGTCACGACGGCAAGCGGCTGGAGACCCACTGAGAACGCGGCTCCCCACAGGACAAAGCAGAGAATGGCTGCCGCGAGCAGCACTTTGGCAACTGGCGTCATGATAGATGGAGTGTAACAGAAACGGCCAGCACTGTAAATCGGGGAGACGACCATCGCGTCTGCAAGGCAGCCGGTAGGCCGGACCATCGGCCGAAACGCAGCCTCATATGCTACTTGATCTTCCTGATGAATTCATCCACCGGGAGGGCGGGAAGTGTGGTCATCTGGACCGAGCCCCGGGAGCCGATCTCGACGGACATTTTCATGACCGTCTCGTTGTCCGGTGCTTCCACGATATTGGCGAAGTCATATATGCCGAGCAGGGCATACTGCTTGACGACCTTGATGCCCATCCCTTCGATCTCACGGTTCACTTCCATGATGCGCTCCGGCTTCTGTTTGATCGTTCTTCGCCCCTCGTCCGTCAGATTGCTCAGGATGATGTAATACGGCATGATCTTTTCCTCCTCTGCGGTGAGATTGAACTCCTGCCGATTATAGGATAACTATAGCACGGGAAAGGGTCCTGAGCGGCTTAAATTGTCTTTTTTCAACTGTCTGTGATAGAATGACCACGGTCGCGGTCGTCATGAAGCCCTTCCTTCGGACAGCGAAAGAAAAACCTCCTATGCTTATCCGCGTGCTTTTAGCAAGTCTCATCATCGTGTTCGTTCCCCTGTTTGCGTGGTCCTTCGAAGGCCCGCTCCAGGTGCGGAATCAGTTTCCGCTCTTTATCGGGATCGATCCTCCTTACTTCGAAAGTGCGTCCGTCCAGAACGCTGTGTCGGTGAACCTCACGCATTCGAGCGTGTATGTCATTGAGGATAAACAGGCCTGGAAGGTCAACATGGACCTCGAAATGACGGAGCTCAACATGCGTTTCAAGAAGAAAATCTCGAGCTCCTCGGAGGTCGGTCTCGATCTGCCTTTTCTGCGCACGGAACAGGGCTTCCTGGACCGGCCGGTCGCCTGGGTCCATGATACGCTCGGCACTGGGGATTACGGGAGGCATAATCGGCCGATGAACGATTTTCTGTACGATATATCGTACCAGGGAAAACCGGTGATCGTGCCTGAGAACGGTAACATGGGAATAGGCGACGTGCGACTGACCGTGAAACAGGTCCTGAGCGAAGGGGCGCCGATCGTTTCTCTTTTCGCCAACGTTGAGCTGCCGACAGGAGACGCAAAGAAAGGCTTGGGTAACGGTAGCGTCGATGCTTCCCTTGCCCTTCTCGTGGACTTCGATATGGGAAAGACGTATCATGGCTATGCGAATATCGGAGGCGTGTTCCCCGGCGACCTCAAAGGGTATCAAACGATCCCGCTTCGTGATTATGCCTACGGCGGTTTCGGCGTGGAAGCAGCGTGGTGGGAGCACTTCCACGTGATCGTCCAGGCGCTGATACAGGGATCGCCCTTTCCCCGTACCGAGATCAGACAGGTCGACTGGCCGGGAATAATCCTGGTGATGGGCGGCAGGTACTATTTCGAAAAGAGCAGCATCGAGTTCTCGCTTACCGAGGACCCCGACACGGCCGGGGCGCCGGATTTCATCCTCAATGTGAGCTATGCAATGAAATTCTAGGACAGCTTCGGGCAAGCCCGGGACGGAATGCTCTACAGCAGGAGGCGCGAGGATGTGTGAACTGAAGGCCTATGTGCGGAAAGGGGAGAGGGAAGAGCTTGTCCTAGAGGCAGTGAGCAACGTCCGAACGGAAGGAGACGAGGTGATCCTGCGGAACCTCTTTGGTGAGGAGAAGCGAATCCGGGCGACGGTGCGCGAGGTGTCATTGTCCAGAAACCGGGTCATCCTTGATCAGACCTGAAGCGACCCTCACGGAGGTGCTCTCGGAGACGGAACTGCAGCGGAAGGACCGGTCTTCAGCAATCCCCTTGACAAAGAAAACTGGTTGATTTATAAAAGAACATTGCCTCGCAGCCGTTCTTCGCAGCAGCAAGCTCCAACCGGTATCTATCTGTAAATTATGGAAGATCACAAACTCAGAGTCTTCTGCGCTGTCGCCGAGACCAAGAGCTTCTCGAAAGCTTCGGAGCTGATCCATCTGACGCAGCCGGCGGTCAGTCTTCAGATCCAGGCCATGGAGGAGCTCTACGAGACGCGCTTGTTCGATCGGTCGGGCAATACGATCAACCTGACGCCGGCGGGGGAGATCCTCTACAAGCGGGCAAAGGAGATCCTTGCGCTCTATGCGGAAGCCGAACGCAATATCAGCGAGATCACCGGTGCCATCAAAGGTTCGCTTTCCATCGGCGCAAGCTCAACTATCGGAAACTATCTTCTTCCCACTATCATCACCGCGTTCAAAAAGAAGGCTCCCCAGGTCAATGTCTCTCTGGTCGTGAACAACACCAAGACCATCACCGAGAAGCTGAACGCTGGCGAGATCGACATCGCCCTCGTGGAAGGGGATGTGAGCAAACAGCGGTTCACCGTGGAGACGCTGATCTCCGACGAGATGGTCGTGATCATGTCGCCGGCCCACCCCTGGGCGGAGCGCAGGAACATTCCCGCCATCGAACTGACCAAGGAACCGCTGGTCCTCCGTGAAGAGGGATCCGGTACACGTCAGGTCATCCTGAAGCACCTGGAGGACCACGGCATCAAACAGGACCAGTTGAAGATCGCCCTGATCATGGGCAGCACCGAGGCGATCAAGGGAGCGGTGGAAGAGGGCGTCGGCGTATCTGTCGTTTCCGGCTGGGCCGCGCGCAAGGCGCTGAAGCAGGGCCTGCTCAAGGCAACGACGTTCAAGGACCTCAAGTTCCACAGGAACTTCAGCATCATCTCGCCCAAGCGGAACTACAGCACCCACACCGCCAAGGAATTCCTGAACTTCCTCCGGGTCTACCCCATTAAATCTCCCATTCCCTGATCCAGAGCCGTTTCCAGTTCTTCCGTTCCGTCGTTCCCCACCTTCCGGGCCTCCACCCGTCGATCCGCTCCAGGAGGAGGTCAGCTCCGGTGCACATGTCGATGCCCTCCGCTGTTTCCCGCGCGATCACAGCGCCGTCCTGGTCGGTGCGGTAGACCGCGACGCCCGCCTCCCGGTAGCGGCGCACGGTTTCCTCCGAAGGGTGACGGTAGAGATTGCCCTCCCCCACGAAGATCACTGCCACCGAGGGATGGACGGCGCTGATGAAGGCCGGAGTGCTTGACGTCTTGCTCCCGTGGTGGGGGACCTTGATGACGTCTGCCCCGAGAGTGCTGCCTCCCGAAAGAAGCGCGCCTTCAGCCTCTCCATGGATATCGCCGGCGAAGAGATAGGTCACCGTACTGGACCGTATTCGGAGCACGAGGGACCGGTCATTCTCCGCCGCATAGGCCTTCCTCACGCGCTGCGGAAAATCCTGCGGCGGATGGAGCACCTCGATCACCGCATCCTTGATCTGTGCAGCCTGTCCGGCACGGACGGAGCGGAAGGGGACACACTTCTTCACGACCGCATCAGAGAAGCTCCCGTAGCCCTCGAGGTCAGTGTCCAGTCCCGATGCCCAGACCTCGCGGACCGGGAACGTCCTGATGAGCGATGTGAGGCCGTTCATGTGGTCGGGATGCGGGTGGGACAGGACCGCCAGATCGATAGTTCCGACGCCTCTTTCCCACAGGTAAGGAGCCGCGACGCGGAGTCCGGGGTCGAAACGATTCTCCCGCGTGCCGCCTCCGTCGATGAGAATACGGCAGCCGCCCGCGGTTTCTACGAGCGCACAGTCGCCCTGTCCGACGTCGAGAAAGGTCACTCTCGTCCGGGGGAGACGGAAGAGGGGAACAAGAAGGACCGCAAGAAGCAGGAGGGTCGATAGCGCCAGCGTCCATCTGGCGATCTCAGGGACTCGCCCCGGAGCGTCGAGAGGACGGTATTTGCGGAGGAGCCATGCGCGGAGCGATACGGCGGCTGCAGCGATCATCGCCGCATAGGCGGCAACGAACAACATGCCGGGAGCGCGGAGATGGGCCATTGCCCCGGGCAGACCGGCGAAGAACGTGACCTGGGAGACGAAGAAATCTGCTGCCCACTGGACGGGACCGGCCAGGGGAAGCGTTCCCAGGAATGGCGAGAGAATGCCTGACAGGAGGCCCAGGGGCACGACAACAGCGCCCGCGAAAGGCACGACGACCATGTTCGCGACGACCCCGATGAACGAAATCTGATGGAAATAGAGCGCTACAAGAGGCCCCGTGACGACGGCCGTCGCCACCGAGACGGCGAGGAGCATGGCTCCGCTCTGCGCCAGGCGGATGTACCACCGGTCTGTGCCGCGGTCGATCAAGTTCCCTGTGCTCACGACAAAGAGGATCGCTGCGACGGAGAGATAGGAAAGTTGGAAGGAAATATCGAACAGCGCTTGCGGGTCCGGAAGGAGAGTGATGAGCGCGGCAAGAGCGAGGGCCGGGAGCAGCCGGTGCTCCCTGTCGAGGACCAGTGCGGACAGGCCGATGAGGATCATGATGAGGGACCTCATGGTGGCGACCTCCGCACCGGCGAGGAGTGCATAGAACGCGACCGGGACCGCAGTCGCAATCGCCGCGGCTTTGCGGGGATCGAGGCTGAGGGTGATGCGGTGGTAGGTTCGCTCCGGCAGGAGAAAGAGGATGTTCCGGAAAAGCCAGAATGAGAGCACGGCTACGAGGCCAAGATGTGACCCGGAAATGGACAGGATATGGGTGACGCCCG
>JBAIYC010000010.1:0-3949 GCA_037916085.1 Nitrospirota bacterium
GAGTTCATCGACATGAAGGAAGTGGACCCGGTCCATTTCGACCACCCCTATTACCTCGTTCCGACAAAGGGCGGCGAAAAGGCCTACCGTCTGCTCGTCGAAGTGATGCGCCGGACGAACAAGGCCGGGCTCGCGAAGTTCGTGCTGGCCGAGCGCGAGTACCTCGTGGCGGTCACCAGCAGGGACGGAGCGCTCGCCGTTATCACGCTCCATTACGAGGACGAGATCCGTCCGGAAGAGGTCGTCAAGTCCGGCGAAAGCGCTGCGGACACCGGGGAGGAGGACCGGATCAGGCGGAGCATCGAGGCGATGACCGCAGAATTCGTCCCGGGGAAGTATGCCGACAGCCGCAGGAAGCGAATCCGGGACATCCTGGAGAAGAAGGCGAAGGAACAGGCCCCGGTAGAGGCCCCGGTCATTGAGGCGGAGGAGGGCGGCGGCCCGCCCGACCTTGTCGCCGCGCTCGAGGAGAGCATGAGGAAGGTGAAGGAGGGCAGATGAGCCGCGCGGTCGTCGAGATGGACGGAAGAAGGCTTCCCGTATCGAACCTCGAAAAGGACCTCTATCCTTCCTACGGTTTCACGAAAGCCGACATCCTTTCCTATTACCGCCGGATCGCGCCGTTCATCCTTCCCCACCTCAAGGACCGCGCGCTGACCCTGAAACGGTACCCCGAGGGGGTGGAAAAGGACTTCTTTTTCGAGAAACGCTGCCCGACCCATCGTCCTGACTGGGTGAGGACAGCGGAGGTCTCCCATGACGGCGAGCGTATGACGGTCTGCGTGGTCGACGACCTGCAGACGCTGCTCTGGGCGGAGAACCTCGCCTCCCTTGAGCTTCACGTGCCCCTGGCACGGGTCGGATCACCAAGGACGCCCGATTTCATGGTCTTCGACCTGGACCCGGGCGACGGATCGGGCATCCTGGAATGCGCCCAGGTGGCGCTGGTCCTTCGGGACCTCCTCTCCCGGTTAGAGCTTGAGTGTCAGGTAAAGGCCTCCGGCCGTAAAGGCCTCCATGTCTACGTTCCCCTGAACCACGTAGGGACAACTTTCGAGGAGACAAAGACGTTCTCGAAGACCGTGGCGCTGGTCCTGCAGAAGCACTATCCGGACCTCGTGACCGCGCGAATGGCGAAGAAGGAGCGGACTGCACGGGTCTTCATCAACTGGTCCCAGAACGACGCTTCCAAGACGATGATTTCCGTCTATTCCCTGCGCGCCCGGGAGAAGCCCTTCGTGTCCTTTCCTCTTGCATGGAAGGACGTGGAGGATGCCGCACGGACGGGCGATCCGGCCCGGCTGCTGGTCATGTCTACGGAGGCCGTAAGCCGGGCCGAGAGCGCGGGAGATCTGTTTGGGGAGCTCCTTACGAAGGAGCAGAAGCTGCCCCATCTGTGAGGGGGAAAAATGATCTGTTCCCCGTCATTGCGAATGAAGCGAAGCAACCTTCGTAGTTCATAAATCGATAGAACTGCAAGATTGCCGCGTTGCACAAAACGCTCCTCGCAATGACAGCCCTCAGCAGCCGACAAGATAATGGAGCAGGTAACGAATGGGCCTCAAGGAATACGCACAGAAGCGCAAGTTCGAGGAGACGCCCGAGCCGTCACCGGGTGTCCGGCCGGAGGGCGGCCGCCTCGGCTTCGTCGTTCATAAGCATGCGGCACGGGCGCTGCATTACGATCTCCGGCTGGAGCTTGACGGGGTACTCAAGAGCTGGGCGGTGCCCCGGGGGCCTTCGCTCGACCCTGCGCTCAAGAGACTGGCTGTCATGGTCGAGGACCATCCGCTCGATTACCGGGACTTCGAGGGCTTGATCCCCGAGGGCAACTACGGCGCAGGAAGCGTCATCATCTGGGACCGCGGCGTGTACCATCACCCGTCCACACATGAGAGGGCGGAAAGCGAGAGGCTGCTCCTCGACGGACTGCAGAAGGGCAACATGAAGTTCGTTCTCGAGGGAGAGAAGCTGCGCGGCGAGTTCGCCCTGGTAAGAACGGGAAAGGAAGGGAAAACGTGGCTGCTCATGAAGAAAAAGGACCGAGCCGCGGTCCCGGGGGACGTTCTCAGCGAGAACCGTTCCGTTGTTTCTCATAAGACGCTGGAAGAGATCCTCGACGCGGAAGCAAAAGGTCATTTCCGGCAGAAGAAGGCACACCAGATCCGCCTTCACGAGGCGCTGGAAAGCGAAGACCTGAAGGATGCGCCGGAACGGCCGATGCCGCGGGGCGTACAGCCGATGCTCGCGGCCGAGGTCAGGGAGCCTTTCGATCATCCCGACTGGGTCTTCGAGATGAAATGGGATGGGTACCGCGCTGTTGCCGAGGTGCGGGAGGGACGCGTTTCGCTCTACTCCCGGAACGGCATCTCTTTCAACAGCAAGTATCCTTCTGTCGTGGAGTCGCTTCGGCGGTTCGGCGCTGACGCTGTCCTGGACGGGGAGATTGCTGTTGTCGACGACGATGGTCGTCCGGACTTCGAGGCGCTGCAGCATTACCAGGGGCCGGGAAAGGGTCATCTCGTCTACTACGTCTTCGATCTCCTGCACTTCCAGGGACATGATCTGACGGCCCTGCCGCTCCTGAGGAGAAAAGAGCTGCTGAAGAAGGTCCTCCCCTCGGCCACGAACCTGCGCGTGAGCGACCACATCGTGAAGGAAGGCGTCCTGTTCTTCAAGGTCGTTCAAGAAAAGGGACTGGAGGGGATCGTCGCCAAACAGGCAGGGAGCGTCTACGAACCGGGCAGAAGGAGCAGGCAGTGGCTGAAAGTGAAAACACGGCTGACGCAGGACGGCGTGATCGCGGGGTTCACGGCACCGGGCGGCGGCCGGGAGAACTTTGGGGCCCTTGTCCTAGGGGTCTTCGAAGCGGGGGAGCTCGTCTACATCGGCCACGTCGGGAGCGGTTTCTCGGCGAAGGACCTTCAGGATATCAACACCGCACTGGCCCCTCTCGTCCAGAAGGTGTGCCCCTTCCTTGAGGTGCCGGAGACCAACGGCCCTGTCACCTGGGTACGGCCTGAACTCGTCTGCGAGGTAGCCCTGTCCGGCTGGACCGGTGACGGCATCATGCGGCAACCGGTGTTCCTGCGTCTCCGAGAGGACAAGGCGGCGCCCGAAGTAATGCGGGAAACACCGCTCGCGGGTGGAAAAGTTGGTGACGTTGGATAAGAAGAAACAGACTCGCGTTCTTTGACACTGATAAACGGAGGTGCGATGAAGCATCGGACTTCGTCCGACATATCATCTCCTTCGGTGGGATCAGCGTGGGAACGATGTCTGTTCATGAGGAGGTGCATCATGAAGATCTACAGCGGTACGAGCGGCTTCGCCTACAAGGAATGGAAGGGAGCGTTCTATCCCGAGAGGATCCCGGCAAAGGAAATGCTCCGCGCCTATGCTGAACGCCTGAACACCGTCGAGATCAACAATACCTTCTATCACATGCCCAAAAAGGACCTCCTTACGTCCTGGGCCGGGCAAGTGCCCGACGATTTCGTATTCGCCCTGAAGGCGCCTCAGGTCATAACGCATTTCAAGCAGCTGCGGAACGTGCGCGACGAGACCGAATATCTCTTCGGGGCGCTGCCGGTCCTGGGCGGAAAACTGGGGCCGGTCCTCTTCCAGTTTCCGAAGAGCTTCCGCGTGGACTACCCGTTGCTCGCCGATTTTATCGCCATGATTCCCGGCAGGGCGCTCTGCGCGTTCGAGTTCAGGAACCCTTCCTGGCTCACGGACAAGGTTCTGGAGCTCCTTCGCAGCAAGGGATGCAGCCTATGCATCGCCGATTCCGATGAGACCCCCGTACAGGAGATCGTCGGAACAGCGGCGTGGGGGTACCTGCGACTTCGCCGCTCCGATTACACGGAAGCAGACCTGACTGCGTGGACCGAGAAGGTCCTGTCGCAAAAATGGGAGCGGGCTTTCGTGTTCTTCAAGCATGAGGGCG
>JBAIYC010000011.1:0-16442 GCA_037916085.1 Nitrospirota bacterium
GGCGATATTGATGAACGTCGGATCGTAGACGCCGTCACCGGTGATCATGGGCGCAGCGAGGCCGATCTCCTTCGCCTGGCGCACAAGCCGGCCTGCTTCGGGATAGACGCCGCCGAAGAAGTAGACATCCGGCATCTTCTGCTTCATGCTGGTGAGCACGGCCTTGTAATCGGGGTCGCGCTGAACGATGCCGTCATAGAACACCACCTGGGCCTTCCCTTCGACCGCGCCCTTGAAATAGTCCGCAAGCCCCTGTCCGTAAGTCGATTTGTCGTGCAGCACCGCGACCCGTTTCGGCTTCAAGATCCTCAGAGCGAACTCCGCGGCAACGCTGCCCTGTTGGTCATCCGTGCCGCAGACGCGGAAGACGTTCGCGAAGCCCTGCCGGGTCAGCCGCGGGTTGGTCGAGGCGGGGCTGATCATGACGATGTTGGCGTTGTGATAGTAGGGCGACGCATTGATCGAGCAGTTGGAATTCCAGTGTCCCACAACGGCGGCGACCTTCTGGTTCACGTACTTGTTGGCGATGGACACTGCCTGTTTGGGATCGGCCTGGTCATCTCCCGGCACCAGTTCGATCTTCTTGCCGAGCACCCCGCCCCTCTCGTTCCATTCCGCGACCGCGAGCTCGACGCCGTTCCGGAGGTCGATCCCCATCTTGCTCTGGTCGCCCGTCATCGGTCCGGCAGCACCGATCCGGACGACATCCTTCTGCGGTGAAGAACATCCTGCCACGGCCAGGAACGCGGTCACCGCCATGACGAAGATAGAAAGGATGGAGATCGTTCTCTTCATAGGAATGCCCTCCCGAGACTTATCGTTTGTGTCCGATGAGCGAAGACGTCAGCCCTACGAGCTCCTTTGCGGCAGCTTCAATATCCGGAGCATCAAGGACCGCGCTGATGACCGCAATGCCGTCCACGCCCGTCGAGATGACCTCTGCGGCGTTCTGCGTGCCGATGCCCCCAATCGCAATGATCGGCACCGCGACCTCGCTTCGCACCGCGCGCAGCATCTCGAGGCCCTGCACGGGCGCCGCATCCTTGGTCGTGGTGCGGAAAACCGGCCCGAACCCGATATAGTCCGCTCCTGCCGCGGCTGCAGCCCTCGCCTGCTCCAGGCTGTGCGTCGAAATGCCGATGATCCCCTCCGGACCGATCACCTTGCGCGCAATCTCGACCGGAAGATCGTCCTGTCCCAAGTGGACGCCGTGCGCATCCGATGCCCGAGCGATGTCGGCATGGTCGTTCACGATGAACACCGCTCCGGCACGACGGGCGATCGCGGCAAGGCGCTGCGCCGTCTCACAAATCACCCGTCTGCTGCCCCGTTTATCCCGGTACTGAAACAGCCGGATGCCCGCTTGAAGGGCCTTCCGGAGAACGTCGGCAGCGTCGCCCGATATGTGCTCCGCATCAAGGATAAGGTAGACGCCCCCGATGTCACTTTGACGGACTATGGTACCGCTCCATGAACTTGGTGGATATGTTGCCGCCCAGGAAATCGGCATCGGCGAGGATCTTCTTGTGCACGGGGATCGTGGACTTGACCCCCTCGATGATGAACTCGTCAAGGGCGCGCTGCATCCGCATGATCGCCTCTTCCCGCGTATCCGCGTGGACGATCAGCTTGGCGATCATGGAATCATAGTAGGGAGGGATGACATATTGCGTGTAAGCCGCCGTATCCACGCGCACACCGGGGCCGCCGGGCGGATTGAACGCCGTGATCGTTCCCGGCGAGGGGGTGAACTTCTCCGGGCATTCGGCATTGACCCTGCATTCGATGCTGTGCCCCTTGATCCTGACCTGCTCCTGGGTGATCGAGAGCGGGAGCCCGGCCGCTACGCGGATTTGCTCTTTGACGAGGTCGACCCCGGTAACGAGCTCCGTGACCGGATGTTCCACCTGGATTCTCGTGTTCATCTCCATGAAATAGAAGTTCCGGTTCTCGTCCATAAGGAACTCGATGGTCCCTGCATTCCGGTATTTCACCGAGCGCGCTAGGGCCACCGCCATCTCGCCCATCCGCTTCCGGAGCGGCTCGTCAACGATCACCGAAGGGGCTTCCTCTATCAGCTTCTGGTGACGACGTTGAATGGAGCATTCCCGTTCGCCGAGAGAAATGATGGTCCCCTTCTCGTCGGCCATGATCTGAACCTCGATGTGTCTCGGCTGCGTGATGTACTTCTCGACATACACGTCGGCATTGCCGAATGCCGCGAGGGCTTCCGACTGTGCCATGACGAAAGCGGACGCGAAGTCTGCCTCGTCAAGCACGACCCGCATGCCCTTACCGCCGCCGCCGGCAACGGCCTTGATGATCACCGGGAAACCCAGCTCACGCGCAAGCGCCACCGCCTCGGACTCCTCGGTCATAACCCCCTCGCTCCCGGGGAGGATGGGCACACCGGCCTTCTTTGCCGTTTCGCGGGCCTTTGCCTTGTCGCCCATGAGCTTGATGCTATCGGGATTCGGACCGATGAACTTGATGCCTGCGGAATTGCAGACCTCTGCGAAGCTCGGGTTCTCAGCGAGGAATCCGTAGCCCGGATGGATGGCCTCCGCATCGGTGATCTCGGCAGCGCTGATGATTCCGGGAACGTTCAGATAGCTGTCGGCGCTCTTGGGAGGACCGATGCAGACGCTCTGGTCGGCAAAACGGACGTGGAGCGAGTGGGCATCGGCCGTGGAGTGGACAGCGACCGTCTTGATCCCCAGTTCTTTGCATGCCCGGATGATCCGCAGGGCAATCTCGCCACGATTGGCGATCAGGATTTTTTTGAACACAAGGACACCTCAATGCGAGCTCGAAGTTCGGTGAGCATCGCTGCGTTCCGCACCTTACGCGGGCTCGATGACAAAAAGCGCCTGGCCGTACTCCACAGGCTGGCCGTTCTCCACCAGAACCTGGACGACCTTTCCGGCGATCTCGGACTCGATCTCGTTCATGAGTTTCATCGCCTCGATGATGCAAAGGACCTGTCCCTTTTTGACGATATCCCCGACATCAACATAGGGCGGCTTCTCGGGGGCACTTGACCGGTAGAAGGTGCCGACGATCGGCGAGGTCACTTTGAGCTGGTCCGGCGCTGCCGTCACCGGAGCCGGGACCGCAGCAGGCCGCTCCGGTTCCGGTGTGGAGGGCGCCACGATAGGTGCCGGTGGATATTCCATCCGTGACATGACGGGATGGAATGTCACGTCGCCGCCCTTCCGAAGGCGCACCTTCGTTCCCGAACGTTCGATCTCGATCTCCGAGATGTCGGTGTTCCTGAGCAGCTCGATGAGCTCTTTCAACTCTTTGAGGTTCATGCTCGCTCCTTTTGGCTCTCAGCGCGGTCCCATCGCACTCGCCTTGCGTTTCGAACACCGTGCACTGATGGGTTGCAGCATATCCGCATCGCTACCGTTTGACACGCTCGATGAACGTCCCCGTTCGCGTATCGACCTTCACCACATCACCCTCGTTCAGATAGAACGGCACCTTGATGACAGCGCCGGTCTCGAGGGTCGCCGGCTTCGAGCCGCCTGATGCCGTATCTCCCCGCACCCCGGGCTCCGTCTGGGAGATCGCGAGTTCCACGAACATGGGGATCTCGATATTGATCGGCTGGCCTTTGTAGTAGAGGACCTTGATCTCCATGTTCTCCTTGAGATAGTTGATACTGTCTCCCAGCTGAGTCTCGTGGAGCTGTATCTGTTCGTAGCTGGTTGTGTCCATAAACACTCGGTCTTTGTCCGCGGCATAGAGGTACTGCATCTTCTTTTCTTCCAGCTCCGGTGTATCGACCTTCTCGCCCGACCGGAAGGTCCGGTCGATGACGTTGCCTGATCTCAGGCTCTTCATCTTGGTCCGGACAAAAGCCCCGCCCTTCCCGGGTTTCACATGCTGGAAATCGACAATGATATACGGTTCCCCGTCCAACTCGATCTTCAATCCGTTTCTGAACTCCGCTGTTGATACTGGCACGTACCACTTCCTCCTCTGTTCACTCTAGAGTAATCTTCACTGGAATCGTTCCGTGTCGCTGCAGGTTATTAGAGTTCTCGGGGCAGTGAGGTCAACAGTCGGGCACCCCGGCCAGTGACGAGCACCATGTCCTCGATCCGGACGCCGCCCCATCCCGGGATGTAAATGCCCGGTTCCACGGTGACAACCATTCCTGCTGCAAGCACCTGTCTGGACATTGATGACAGCGACGGGCCTTCATGGACCGCGAGACCAATGCCGTGCCCTGTCGCGTGGCCGAAGTGATCTCCATGACCCGCAGCGGCGATGATGTCCCTCGCCACCGCATCGACTGATGCGCAGGAAATGCCAGGCCGAATCGCCCTGATGGCCTGTTCCTGCGCTCTCAGCACGAGAGCATGGATCTCTCGCTGTCGGGCCGAGGGACCGCCGATGCAAAAGGTTCTCGTGATATCGCAGAAATAGCCGTCGGCCTCGGCACCGAAATCGATCGTCACCAGATCGCCGTCGCGAAGACGCCGGTCCGAGACCGTGGCATGAGGCATGGCGCCGTTCGATCCCGACGCGACGATGATATCGAATGCCGACCGGCTCGCACCTCGTTCGCGCATCAGGAATTCAAGCCGGAGACCGATCTCCCGTTCCGTCATGCCTTGCCGGACCGTCCTCCGCAGATCGCGAAAGGACTCTTCCGCCCGCAGGATCGCCCGTCTGATGCGGGACAGTTCTCCCCGATCCTTGCATTGCCGGAGCTCCGCGACCGGGTCGGGGATTCCCCGCATGCGAAGTCCCTTCCGTCTCAACAGCCTGGCCCGCTCGACGGTCAAGGACGACTCATCAAAGATCAACTGCGTCGCACCAATACGGGTCGCGGTTTCGCGGACCGCAGTCGCCGCATCCTTCTTCTGGATGACGACATCCACCTCGCGCGTCTGCCGGGCGGCCTGCTGCTGGTACCGGAAGTCCGTGATTAGTGCCGTCCGGCGCGAGGTGACAAGCACCTGTCCTGCAGAGCCGGTAAATCCCGTCAGATAACGGACATTCTCCCGCGACGTCACCAGCAGAGCCGCCATCTGGCGATGCCGAAGGATCTTCCGAAGTCGCAGCACCCTGCGTTGTTCCGGCGTTCCAACCTTCATTTTTGTGCCGCGACCGTTGCCGCATGGACGGCGGCGCGAAGGCCGAGAAGGTAGCTCTCCGGCCCGAAGCCGGCTATCTGTCCTACGGCAACACCGGAAACATAGGAATGCCGCCGGAACTCCTCCCGCCGATAGATGTTCGAGAGATGCACTTCGACGGCGATGATGCCCGTCGAGGCTATGGCGTCTCGCAGTGCGACGCTCGTGTGGGTATAGGCTCCTGGATTGATGACCAAGGCCTGATAGGATCCCATGGCATCCTGGATCCGCTGCACAAGTTCTCCCTCGTGGTTCGACTGGAAACACGTCGTCTTCACGCCGAGTTCCCGAGCAAGTTCGCCGATACGTCGGTCGATCTCCTCGAGCGATACCGATCCGTAAATGTCAGGCTCTCGCTTTCCCAGCAAGTTCAGATTCGGACCGTGCAACACGAGTATCTTCATGGTCCTCCCGCAAAAGAAAAAACTGCCAGAGGCAGTTTGAGAAAATCCCCATGAGTACAGCTGCCGTTCAAAACTCTTTGAGAAGCCTGGGCACCGACATCCTGAGCAGGAACCGTCCTTTTCCGAAGTTCCCGTCGGGCTTGATGATGAGGACCGTGAAATACTCGTCGTTCAGTCGCCGCAGCATGATCAAGGCCTTTTCGGCGAGCACCGTCACTTCCTGCGTGGACCCCAGTTGAGCCGCACGAGACCCTTTCTCGATCTCTCTAAGCAGCGTCGAGTATTCCACAGTCATGGACTGAAGGTCAAGGTCATCGGCGGTGGCAAACTCAGCGACCGGGATGCCGTCGATCCCCATAATCAACGCCCCCAGTGCGCCGTCTGTGTCTTTGACCATCCGCTGCAGAATTTCTCCAAAGGCCATTACTCCGGCTTCTCCTTCATGATATTCTTGAGCCAAAGTTCAAGACGGTCGATGGTCTCTTTCCTGCGCACAGTTGCTGCTTGCGGAGTCCGAGCGATCTTTTGTTCAGCACCAGACTCCGGTGTGTGTTTCTGTCGCTCCGCCCCCTCAAGAATTTCTTGCATGGCCTTCAATGAATCTGTTTCCGGTCCGGCAGTACGGGTACCCACCGCAGGCAAGGGTTCTGGCTCGACCGAGATGCTCCTCTCAGTCACATCTGCAGCAGGATGTATATCGGCCGCTGGCACCTGCATTAGTGGCTCGGCGACTTCTTTCTCGGGAAAGGGTTCCTCCCTCGCGCCAGAAACGTGCGGCTGCCCTTCCTCGAGCCCGCTCGGTCCAATCCCGGCAGATGCAGCCGCAGGCGAAGAGACGGCCGCCCCGGCCGTATTGGCGGCCGCGGCGAGCGAACGCAATTTCTGAAGCTTCTGTTCCAGCTCCGCAGTGCCGGGACGCTCGTTTAGCATCCGCTCATAGATCTCAATCGCCTTCTCATAAAAGGCTTGGGAAATATACAGTTCGGCGAGCGTATCCGTATTGATATCATCTTTCGGCTCGTCGCCTTTTACCTCCGCGGTGAGTTCCATAATTGGCTCCTCGGGAGGAAGCCACTCCAGCGGTTGCTGTTCATCCCCGAACGAAATTGCCTCCGCGGCAGGTTCGCTCAGGTCAAAGGCATCGACAATAGACTCCTCAGGCGTAACCTCCTGCGGCGAAGGTACTTTCGCCGGTCGTCTGCTGTCTTTGTGTACGACCTCACCCTCTTCTGCCAAATGCAGCGGGGGTTCCTGCTGAACGATGGTTTCGGCAGTTTTCGGTGTTCCCCCAACTAACGATGGCGTTACCGCTCCGGGTCCCGTTATATGAGGAGGTGCCGCGGGTGAAACGGTGGCGGGCCTCGGAGCGGATTCTGCGGGTCGCCCGAGGACGGGTTGCTGAGCAGGGGGCGTCTCTGCGGCTTGTGGCGTCGGCTTCTGGGGCGGCTCCTTGACTGGTGTTGTCGCAGCGGAGGGTGCAGTCGGTGTCTGCTGCACAGGTGACGTGACTGAGGTTGCAGCGCGTGGTCCACCTGCCGGAGGCTGCTGAAGAGGCCGTGCCTGAGCCAGCGGAGAGGCTGGAGCTTTCTGGGCTGGTGCGGAAGTCTGAGGAGCCCCTGCTTTCACCGAAGGAGCTGCCGTGGGGGCGGCCTTGGGCCGGGCTATGCGTCCGCTTATGTCGTTGCCCGTCTCAAGGTCGGCGATAAAGGCGCTCACCTCTTTGTCGCCCGGATTGAGCGCCAAGGCGGCCTTATACCGTTTGAGCGCTTCATCGGATCTTCCCAGGAGAATGTAGAGGTCACCGAGCTTCCGCTGAGCCAAAAGGTTGTCGGGAATCGCCTTAATGACCTCCTCAAGCTCTTTCTGGGCGCCGACGAGGTCGCCGGATTCCATGAGCAGTCTGCCGAGGAAGGACCGTGCCGTAACGTAACCGGGATTGTTCTTGAGACCTTCGGTAAGGATGCTGACAGCCTTCCCGATCTCCCCGATCTTCTTGTATTCTTCCGCAAGGGGGACGAACAGCTTGGACTTCGGGTCCTTGGCTATCCGTTCTGTCAGCTTGATGATTTCTGAGGAGTCTTTATCCATGGGAAGATCGTTTGCCCTTGGTCGTGAAGATTTTACCAGAAACCAATTTCAAAAGTCAAGCTAAAGGCCTTGATTTGTTTTAAGTTCTTCGATTTTGTCGAGGATACAACCCGCCACAGCCGACTTGTTTCTGAGCGAGACTTCGCTCACAGCCCCACTCCGGTCAATAAGCGTCACCGCATTTAGGAAGGCCCCGAAGCCGACCCCTGGCTTGCTGACGTCGTTGGCGACAATGAGATCGAGGTTCTTGCGCTTCATCTTTTCCCTGGCGTTGTCGAGAACATTATCCGTCTCAGCGGCAAACCCCACGAGAATGCGCCCGCCCTTGTTCTTTCCAAGGGATAGGAGAATATCCTCCGTCGCCTCCAAGTGAAGGACAAGGGATGCATCGGTCTTCTTGATCTTTCGCGATCCGGGATGTTGGGGACGAAAATCGGACACTGCGGCAGCCATGATCACGATGTGAGCATTGCGCGATTCCTCAAGCACCGCTGTTCGCATTTCCGATGCTGTCGTGACCGGCATCATGCGAACTCCCGCCGGAGGCTCCAAGGAGGTCGGCCCTGAAACCAGGATGACATTGGCACCGCGGTCCCGGGCTGCGGCTGCTATCGCATATCCCATCCGGCCGCTTGAAGGATTGCTGATAAACCGCACGGCATCGATCGGTTCACGGGTAGGCCCTGCTGTTACAATGATATTCGCCCCCGCAAGAGCACCTGACGGGCGCAGAAGAGCGTTGATCTCTGCGACAATGCGGTCCGTATCGGCAAGGCGTCCGTGCCCGTGAACTCCGCATGCGAGCGCGCCCGATCCAGGTTCAATGAACCGTACACCGGTCGCCTTGAGTGTCTCTATGTTCCGTTGGAGGATCGGATTGCTGTACATGCGGTCGTTCATTGCTGGCGCTACAATGACCGGACAGGCGGCAGCGGCCAGGGCGGTAGAGAGGGCATCATCGGCGATGCCGGCCGCCATTTTCGCGATGATGTTCACCGTGGCGGGCGCCACCACGGCAAGGTCGAGGTCATCGGTCACCGAGATGTGCCCCATGGCTCCCCATCCGCCTTCGGAAAACTCGTCAGACAAGACCGGCCTCGAGCTGAGTGCCGAAAACGTGAGTGCCGTCACGAACCGCGCCGCGTTCCGCGTCAGGACGACGCGCACCTCCGCGCCGTCGTCGCTCAGGCGCCGAAGGATCTCCACCGCCTTGTACGCCGCAATACTGCCGCTCACCCCCAGGAGGATGCGTCTTCCCTTCAACCTGCCGTCAGACATATACTATTCTTCGGAGTACGACTCCTCGCCCCGGTCCTCCTCGACAGGCTCTTCTTCACCGCTGGTCTCGGGCTCTGCTTCGCGCATCTCGCCTTCCTCCTCCTGCTGCGATTCCGTCAGGTAGGCAGACAGTTCCTTACGGATCTCTTCTTCTTTGGCAGAGAGCTGTTCCTCGATGCGCTCCTGCTCCTTGCGTTTGCGATGTTCTTCCTTTGCCTTCTGGGCATCTTCGCCAATGATGACGCGGTAGTTCCCGAGCAGGCTCTCCTCCAGCGCCACCGTCGTATCCTTGATGGACTTCGAGGATACAAGCGGCTGGCTCCCGCTGGAAAGCTCCCGTACCCGCTGAGCGGCGATGTGCACCAGTCGGAACTTCGAGTCCGCGACCCGCGCGTTCAGTTCGATCGGCAGTGATATGATGTTCTCGGCATTCTTCATGAATGTGCTCCTCCACGTGGGGAATTAGGTGTCGTTTCAGGCGTCTTTCAGCAGGTCGTCGATCCATGCGCCGGGGATCAATTCCCGCCGGCACCTCTGGGCAACAATGATGGAACGCAGCTCAGAGAGCGCCCGTTCAAAATCCCGGTTCACAACAATATAGTCGTACATCGCATAATCGCGAATCTCGTCAGCGGCCCGGCGCATCCGCTTTTGGATCTCGTCTTCGTGGTCGGACTTTCGGTTTCGAAGCCGCTCTTCAAGAATCTCCATGGAGGGCGGCATGATGAAAATGAAGATGGCCTTGTCTGCAGAAGACTTGATCTGGCGCGCCCCCTGTGTATCGATGTCCAGGATGACATCGATGCCCTGACGCACCATATCCTGTAGTACGCGTTTTGACGTCCCATAGAAATTGGAATGAACACGGGCATATTCAGCAAAATCTCCCGCATCGATCATTTCCTGGAATCGCTTCTGCGAGATGAAGTAATAATCCCTTCCGTCAGCCTCCCCGGGCCTCGGCTGCCGCGTCGTGTAGGAGATTGAGTGGGTCACGTTCTCCAGCGAGCCGGTGATCGCTTTGCAGAGCGTTGTCTTTCCCGCGCCGGAGGGAGCAGACACCACGAACAGCATCCCCTCGCGTACCTTCATGGGCACACCCCTCCAACGAACCACCGCAGGCCCGGTCCGAACAGTACGATCACGGCACCGGTCCTATTCGACATTCTGCACCTGTTCGCGGATCTTCTCCAACTCCGCCTTGATGTTCACAACGTGAAGCGAGATGTCGGCATCCAGCGCCTTTGATGCTATCGTATTTACTTCGCGTCCCATCTCCTGAAGCAAAAAGTCAAGCTTTCTCCCGATGGGCTCTGTCGTCATTCCCGCCATCATTGCGCGGAATTGCCCAAGATGGATGCCGAGCCGCGTCAGTTCCTCGGTCACGTCCGTGCGCTCGGCGAGAATGGCTATCTCCTGGGCAAGACGCATCGGGTCCGGTGGTTCTTTGAGCATTCGTTGGAGCGCCTCATGCATCCGTCCCCGGGCCGCCTCTACGACTACCGGCGCGCGGGCAGAAATCGATCCGGACAGTTTCTCGATGGATTGCAGACGACCGGTGATATCGCCGCCGAGCGCTGCACCCTCGGTACTGCGCATGCTCGCCATTCCGTCCATGGCCTGGCCGAGGACAGGACGCAACTGCACCCAGAGCTGATCAAGGTCCTCAGAGACATCCTCCCGCACGATCACGTCCGGCAGACCGGTCAGCAGGGTTAAGTCAATGTCTCCATGGAGGTCAAAGCGCTCCCTCAGGTCCCGCAGGATATCAAGGTACTGACCGGCTAGACGATGGTTGACGAAGAGGCTGAAAGGGACGGTATCACGGCCTCCCCGGTTGATAAAGACATCGACCCTCCCGCGGGAAAATCGGTCCTGAACCGCCTTCCGGACGCGCGATTCAAGCGCGGCAATGCTTCGAGGCAGCTTCACCTGGACATCAAGGTATCGGTTGTTCACCGATCGCATCTCGACTGCGAAATCACCCTCCGTCTCTCCGCTCTCGGCACGCCCGTAGCCCGTCATGCTCTTGATCACGTCGCCACCTGCCCTTAGATGCCTTTCATGAAGTTCTCTTCCACGACGGGTTCGAAATGGTAATTATGCACGTACAGCCCGCCGAAAAAATGGACCTCTACGTCCCATGCCGTTTTAATGGTCATCATTCTCCGGTCGGTGTCTCGCATGATGACAAAGTTCTCGGCCTTGAGCGGCAGATTCAGGTCCTTTGCTTTGGTCACCAGGTCGTTCAATATCTCTTCATCCTTCAGGACCTGCGCCAGACCGGCCTTGGTCGACATGGTATCTTTCATGCTCTCATTGTCCATGTAGACCGGGACGATCTTAAGACCCACGTGAAGCGCAGCACCCAACAGTGCGAGAATGATGACCGCCTTCAGCTTCCCTACTCCCCCTTCACTTCTCAACAGTGCGTACATTTTTCTCCCTCCAAGCACTCGTAGCATCTTAGGAGATAAGACGGCCGATCCTCTCCCAGCGGAGCCATCGGTCGTTTCCATCCCACGACCAGTAGATGATCAGCGCCTTGCCCAGGATCTTGTTGTATTTGACAAAACCCCAGACGCGGCTGTCCTGGCTGTTATCCCTGTTGTCACCCATGACAAAGACCGATTCCTTCGGCACCGTGATGGGGCCGAAGTTCCGGTCTATCTGGTCGTACAGATACTGGATATCATGCTTGACCCCTCCAAGGTCCTCCTCAAAGAGCCTCGGCTTTCCACCCAATATCGCTGAATCCTGCAGCGAAGAATCGGCATACCCCAGGTCCTTGATCGGTACCGGCTGATCGTTGATCAGGAGCTTGCCCGAAACGATCTGGATCTTGTCGCCCGACACGCCGATGACGCGCTTGATGAAGTTCTTGTCCTCGTTCTCGGGGTATTTGAATACGATGATGTCTCCCCGCTTCGGTTCCTTCCAGCTGAAGAACCGGGTATCCGTGAAAGGTATCCGCGGACCGTAGATGAACTTATTGACCAGAAGATGGTCCCCGATCGTCAGCGTAGGGATCATGGACCCAGACGGTATCTTGAACGCTTCGACGACGAATTGCCGAATAAAGAGCGCCACGACCGCTGCTATCAGGAACGGCTCAATCCACTCTTTATAAAACGATTTCTTCTTGCTGGGTTGCGCGTCTTCCGACATCTGTCCTCCCGCTCCGTTGATGATAGGGCGGGGTTCGCCAGCCTCGGCACCTGCCCGCCCTTCCATGAGTCCGGACCTTTGCTGCTAGTCCCCCATCTTCAGGACCGCGAGAAAGGCTTCCTGTGGCAGTTCGATGCTGCCGATCTGCTTCATCCGTTTCTTGCCTTCCTTCTGTTTCTCAAGAAGCTTTCGCTTGCGCGTGATGTCGCCGCCGTAGCACTTGGCCAGAACGTTCTTCCGGAGCGCTTTGACGGTCTCGCGCGCGATGACCTTGGCCCCGACTGCGGCCTGGATGACTACTTCGTACAGCTGGCGGGGTATCACTTCCTTGAGTTTCTCGGCAAGCTGCCTGCCGCGCATCGCTGCTTTATCGCGGTGCGTGATCAGCGAGAGGGCGTCGACCGGCTCGCCGTTCAGGAGCATATCGAGCTTCACGAGGTCTGATTCCGCATATGCCGACAGCTCATAGTCCAGCGACGCGTACCCTTTGGTCAGTGATTTCAGCCGGTCATAGAAATCCATGACGATCTCGTTCAATGGGAGCTCGTAATGGATCTGGACGCGGTCCTTGGTGATATAGCTGATGTCCTTCTGGACACCCCGTCGCTCCTGGCAAAGAGCGATGAGCGCCCCCACGTAGGTCTCAGGCGTGATGATCGAGGCATTGATGAACGGCTCTTCGATCTTCAGGATATCCTGCACCTTGGGCAGTTTAGCAGGATTGTCCACCATGACGATCTCGCCGCTGTGCTTTGTCACGCGATACACCACTGTCGGAGCGGTCGGGATCAGGGCCAGCTTGAACTCGCGCTCCAGCCGCTCCTTGATAATATCCATGTGCAGCAGGCCAAGGAAACCGCAGCGGAACCCGAATCCGAGCGCAAGGGACGTTTCCGGCTCATAGGTGAATGACGAGTCGTTGAGACGCAGTTTTTCCAAGGAGTCCTTGAGCTCGGGGTAGTCGTCGCTGTTCACCGGGTAGAGCCCGGCGAACACCATGGGCTTGACCTCCTTATAGCCCGGGAGCGGTTGCGCCGCCTCCTGAACGGCATCAGTGATGGTATCCCCGATCTTGGCATCTGCGACCCGCTTGATGCCAGCTATGATGTACCCCACTTCGCCGGCACCGAGCTGCTTCGTCTCGTACTGTTTCGGCGTGAAAACCCCGACCGACTGGACCTCGTGGATTGCTCCTGTGGACCAGAGCTTGATCTTCTGCCCCGGACGCACGGTGCCGTCGACCACCCGAACCAGCACGACCACTCCCTGGTAGGTGTCGTACCAAGAGTCGAAGAGCAACGCCCGGAGCGCCACGTCCGTTTCTCCCGACGGTGGCGGGACGTTCCTGATGATAGATTCCAGGATCTCTTTCGTGCCGATGCCTTCCTTTGCTGACGCGGGGATTGCTCCGGATGCATCGAGCCCGATGACATCTTCAATCTGACGCTTAACCTCATCGACGTTGGCACTGGGAAGGTCGATCTTGTTGATTACCGGGATGATCTCGAGGTTATGATCGAGCGCAAGATAGACATTCGCGAGCGTCTGGGCCTCGACGCCTTGCGAGGCATCCACAACGAGCAGCGCACCTTCGCATGCGGCCATGCTGCGCGACACCTCATAGGTGAAGTCCACATGGCCAGGCGTATCGATGAGATTCAGGATGTAGTCCGACCCGTCCGACGCCCGGTAGCCAAGCCGAACGGCGTGCGCCTTGATCGTAATGCCGCGCTCACGCTCCAGGTCCATGTCGTCCAGCACCTGCGCGCTGCCTGCGGCGGCCATTTCCCTGTCCGAAAGCGCTCCGGTAAACTCCAACAACCTGTCTGCAAGAGTCGACTTGCCGTGATCGATATGGGCGATAATGCAAAAATTCCTGATATGCTTGTTCGACATTCGTACTTTCTGGGTCCGGCTTGTTAAAGGTCCTTCATTAGATGTGCTATTTCACCACCGTCCCGACTCCGGAACATGAAGGACACCGGTCCGGTCACGGGACCTTTTGGAACGCCACTGCCGCGGCCCCCAACATCCCCGCCTCGTCTCCAAGCACTGAAGGGACGATCTGCGTACGTTCAGCGAGATAGGCAAAAGCTCGTTTTCGGATCTCGTCCCGGGTAGCATCGATGAAGAGCGGCCATGCATCCTTCACCCCTCCCCCAACAACGACCATCTCTGGATTGAATATGTTGATGAGGTTCGCAATCCCGATGCCGAGATACCGTCCCATTTCTTCCATGACCCTGACGGCCAGCGGATCGTTGCTACGCGCGGCCTGGTAGATTTGCGCCGACGTGGTCGAGGGCGCGGAAGCTGAACTGGAGGGTTCCGCAAGCTTTTCCTGATAGCTTAGGACGATGCCGCGGCTTGAGGCGTACATCTCGAGACAACCCCTGTTTCCACAGCCGCATTTTCTACCGTCCGGGACGATGGTCATGTGTCCGACCTCGCCCGCCATGCCGTCCGCCCCCTGCCAGATCTTGCCGTTAAGCACGATCCCGCCGCCGACACCGGTACCCAGGGTGAGAAAGATCATGCTGCTGACCCCTTGGGCCGCGCCACGCCACTGTTCGCCAAGAGCCGCGACATTGGCGTCGTTCTCGATGAACACAGGGATATCCGTTGCCGCTTCCAGCTCCGCTTTGAGCGGAAGATTGTCCCAGTCCGGAAAGTTGGGAGATTTTACCACGACTCCCCGGTGCGCATGAATGACTCCGGGAGCCCCCACACCGACAGCAACGACCGTGCCGCCGTCTTGCCTCGCGACTTCCTGCTGCCGTCTGATATGCTCGACAAGCTTTGCGACGACGCTCGCATGCCCCTGCCGCGCCTCGGTAGCCTCTTTCAGCTTATGAAGGATATCGCCCGCAGGACTGATAAGCGCAGTCCGCAAGTTCGTTCCCCCCAAGTCAACACCAATTACCGAACGGCCCACCACGGCCCCCTAACCGCTCAATATATAAGGACAATCAGCGAAAGATGGTTATATTATCATACTGATACATAAATGTAAACAGTATTATTGATCTTTTTCTCTTTTTGCCAGACAGGGTGAATGTGGATAGGAGAGATCACTTAAGGGATGTCAGGACCTCGAGATAAGGTAGATCCAGTTCGCAGCAATCAGCAAGAATGCCCCGACGCTCATAAGGTTCCTCTCGAGAGGAGAAAGAAGGAAAACTAGGCGGGGGAGTTTCAACAGGGCAGCAATACCGCTGACGAAAGAATATACCAAGATCAGTATCAAGATCATCGCAAAGAGCGGATTCTGCGAAAATGCCATCGCAAGTTCTCCGTGGGAAAAATGCACCAGCGAACGGGTCGAGCCGCAGGTGGGACAGGGCACGCCGGAAAGCGACCGGAAAACACATGCCGGAACCAGCTCACGAAGAGGGAGAAAACGAGCTGCTCCGACCGCGATGAACGCGATGGCGCCGTAGATGAGACCAATTTCCAGTTCTCCGGCCTTCCTTGTCCTCACCAGGAAGCGCATTCCAGGGATTTGCCTCCACGTCTGCCTGCTCGTCCGGACTGAGCCGGCTCTTCCTGTCCAGGGCTATTTCCACGGCGGAGAGGACAGGTGACCGAACGATGCAGCTACCGCTCCAAAGATCACGAGAACAAGAACCAGGGCGGCGGCGCAGCAGAAAATGACAGGGAAAAGGACGGCGAAGGCCGCCTTCCCCCCTGTCGTGCCATGGGCCTCTTTGAGCCCAATGATCACGATAACGATATTCCAAACGCCTGCAATGACCCCTCCGCAGAAGGGGACCAGGAGGAAGATGTTCGAACCGTAGCTGTAGGCTACTGCACGAAAGGTTGCTTCGAAGCCATTCTTTGCTCCCTGCGCCAGCAGCAGCAGTACATGGAGGAATCCTGCCCACACAAAGAGATAAAGAATAATGAAAAAGGGGGTACAGACGGCGACGAGTGCCATGCCGATGCCGGAGAACAGATCGACCCCGGCTGGTCCTGTCACATCGTGGGACAGCGGACCAGGCAGGCTGTTCTGTATGATGATCTGCCAGAAGTAGAACACCATGATACCGACCATTCCTACGATCAATGCATAGAGAGTCGGTTCGGCCAGACCGCCGGTAACGTTCATCTTCTTGAAAAACTCGGCCGGATTGAAGAGAGAGGCTTTCAGCGTCCTTAGAAGTCCCTTCACTACACCATGCTGCGACCGGTCCTCCCAGGGCGTTCTTTCCCGGCCTCCGGAGGACGCGCCGATTTCCGTAGCGGCAATCCTGTTGCCACAGTGTTGGCAGAAGACCTGGTTGTCCATCACTTCTTTTCCGCAATGAGGACAGAACATGCTGTCTCCTCTATCGAGTATCTATCGTGACTGGCG
>JBAIYC010000012.1:0-1559 GCA_037916085.1 Nitrospirota bacterium
AGAAGTAGTAGTTCGCATAGAAGTCCTTCATCTCCCAGATGTGCAGGAACATGCGGTACGCTTCGTCGGGGGTCAGGTTCAGGTGGTATTCCCAGATGTCCCGGTGCTCGAGGTCGCTGTACTCCTGCACCTTCTCGTAGTAGGGCAGATTGGAATACCGGCCGTTGTAGAAGCCGAAGATCCCCTTGAAGACGTAAAAGAGGCCGAGCTTATCGCCGGTGATGGCGGCATAGTTCACCGCGTGGGACAGGAGGTCGCTCTCGTAGTTCGTGTTGATCCTGAGCAGCGTATGGCCGAACATGGACGAGGGAAGGTTAAGGAGCGTATTGGGGAAGACGAGCACCACCGACCGTGGGTTCACCTGGGACAGCGCCTTCTCGAACCGCGTGCACGAGGCCGGCGGAAGCCGGGCCTCGTCGATGGCGAGCTCCCCCTTGAGCCAGGTGTAGCGGGCGATGAACTTGCAGCGTGGGTGCTCCTCGTCGGGCTTGATGTCCGTCTGAAAGAAACTTGCCAGCGTGGCATCGAGCTCGGCCTGGGGATCATGCTTTCCGTTCGGCGAGTTGAAGAAGCTCGGGTCGTCCACAAGGCTCTTCACACCCGAGCCTGCCGGCTTGTAATGGAGCAGCACTTCCCAGGTCCGCTCGCGGGCAAGCCCCTTCTCACGCGCAAGCCGCTGGAGGTCGCCCAGGTAGCCGCCGTCCGCGTACACGCCCGCGGGCGCGAGGATCGCGATCAGGACGAGGCAAAGAAAAAGGCATGCAGAGCGGAAAGCTCTGCATGCCTGGATGAACCTATGGGGTGAATCAGCCCGGAACCGCTTCTCCATTACTTCGAAACGGTCGCGATATTGTCCACCACGCTGGCCATCTGCACGTTCGAAGACGTGAAGATCTTGGTGAAGCCGGACTGGAGCTGAGCGTAGAACTCGGGCCTCTTGTCTGCCGGAACGCCCATCAGCTCGGCAAAAGCATCGAGCGTCTCGCCGCGGCCCTGGGCGATGTCGCGGGCCAGGTTGTCCATGTTGGCCACCATGAACTCCTTCAGCTGCTCGTTGCTCACGAAGTTCTTGGGCTGCTGACAGTCGGAAGTGCCGGTGGTGATGCCGAAGGTCTGGTTGCCGTAGATACCGTTGGTCGTCGCCTGGAAGGTCTGCAGCAGGGTCTTGCCGTCAGCATTGTTCTGGAACAGCATCGTGCCGAGGCCGCAGCCGGTGTTCATGTGCGCCTGGCCGCCAGCGGCCGCAAAGACCGAACCGACGAACACCAGCGATACCGCAACAACAGCAACTACGATGAAAAACCTTTTCATACGCTCCTCCTTTGAACTATGAAATACGGTAGTGCTATTAAAGCAATCCTGGACAGGAAAGTCAAGATAATTCATCTTCAGGATGTCATTTCGTGCCCGATACCGATGGTGTGACCGCCGTCACAATGTAGCGAACGAACTGTTTTCGCACGTCCGCGTCGGCGAAGGACTGGACATGACCGGGCATCGCCGTAAGCCAAAGATCCTTCGGCTGAGCAGCCGCTTCGTACAGCATCCTCCCGTGGTGC
>JBAIYC010000013.1:0-6161 GCA_037916085.1 Nitrospirota bacterium
TACGGCACCCGCGCCGAGGTGAAGAACGTCAATTCCTTCAAGTTCGTGCAGAAGGCGATCGAGTACGAGATCAAACGGCAGGCCCAGGTCCTGGACGAGGGCGGCAAGGTGGTGCAGGAGACCCGCCTGTTCAATTCGAGCAAAGGCGTGACCTTCTCCATGCGCAGCAAGGAAGAGGCGCATGATTACCGCTATTTCCCCGAACCGGACCTTGTCCCGGTGGTGACGACAGCCGAAACAGTGGACGCGATCCGGAAGACGATCCCCGAGCTTCCCGACGCGAAGCGCGAGCGCTTCGTGAAGCAGTACGGGCTTCCGGAATATGACGCTGATATGCTCACCCAGAGCAGGGCCATGGCATCCTACTACGAGGAAGCGACGAAGCTCTCGGGCCAGCCCAAGGTCATCTCGAACTGGATGATGGGCGAGCTGATGCGGCTCCTGAACGCGGAGAACAGGGAGATCGAGGACTGCCCGGTGAGGCCCGACCGGCTCGCCGGCATGGTGAAGCTGATCGAGGCCGGGACCATCAGCACGAAGATCGCCAAGACCGTGTTCGAGGAGATGTACAGGAGCGGCAAGGACGCCGAGACCGTGGTGAAGGAACAGGGGCTGACCCAGGTGTCGGACGCGGGCGCCATCGAGCAGATCATCGCGGCCGTCATCAAAGCGAACCCGGCCCAGCATGCGGACTACAAGGCAGGCAAGGACAAGCTCTTCGGCTTCTTCGTGGGCCAGGTGATGAAGGCGAGCAAGGGCAAGGCGAACCCGGAACTGGTGAATGAACTGCTCAAGAAGAAGCTGAGCGAATAGGCTAGGAATAACCACGGGCGGCACGCACACGGTTAAATACTTAGACGTCCGGCTCCGAACAGGTTCTCGATCTTGATCCGGTTTTTGTCTGTGTGTCGCGTACCCGCGACCAGTAGTTACCACGTCTTGGCCTCAGGATGTGCGCGTTCAAACCATTAATGTAGGGGGACATCAGATGCTCGAACAGATGCGGAAGCACATGAACTGGATCATGTGGTCCATCCTGGCAATTATCATTGTGACGTTCCTGTTCTTCGGGATATTTCCCGCGGGCGGAGGCCGGGGGGTGGCAGCGAAGGTGAACGGAGAGACCATCACGACGGGAGAGCTCAACAGGGTCTACCGGAACATGCTGGAGACCTATCGCCAGATATTCAAGGACCAGTTCAACGACAGCCTGGCAAAGAACCTCCGCACACAGGCGCTTCGCGACCTTATCCAGGACCGTCTGCTCGTCCAGGAGGCCGAACGGGTCGGGCTGAAAGTGTCGGACCAGGAGGTCCAGACTTCGATCATGAGCGTTCCGGCGTTCCAGATCCAGGGGCGGTTCGACCAGGCAGCCTATGTCCGGTATCTCGACTATATCAATGTGAAGCCGAGCGCGTTCGAGGAGAACCAGCGGCAGATGATCCTGCGACGGAAACTGGAACGGATCATCGAGGACGGCGTGGATGTGACTGATCAGGAAGTGAAGGAGGCCTATGCGTCTCGCAACGCCAAAGCGAAGCCGGGCGATTTCGAAAAGAACGAGGCGACGTTCCGGCAGACCCTGCTGGCGGAAAAGCGGCGCACGGCTGTTGATGCTTTCGTGGAAGGCCTGTACCGGAAAGCAAAGATCGTCATGGGCAAAGCAGAAGGCGAACCGGAGATGTAGGAGGACCGGACAAGCTCTGGAAGGAGAAGGCGCAGCCCGAAGGGGCCGCGCCTTTTTTGTGGGCCGCCGACCGGAAGAGGCTATCGGGCGGACCCGAGTTCGGCGAAAAGATGGATCATGCTCCTGCAGGCGCTCTCCCAGTCGGCGACGACGAGGCTCTCGTTCTCCGAGTGGGCCGCGGCATAGGGATCCCCCACGCCGAAGAGGAGAGCGGGCACGCCGCCCAGCGTCTCGGTGATCGTCCGGACGAAGGGGATGGAGCCGCCGGCGCCCACGACGGCGGTCTTCCTGCCATAGCCTTTTTCGAGCGCGGCAAGGGCTGCGTCGAAGACCGGCCCCTCCGTGTCGGTCCGCCACCAGGGCGACGGCGATTCAGTCCGTATATCGACGCGGACGCCCCAGGGAGCCTTCGCCAGAAGATGTTCCTTCAGGAGCCGGAGCGTTTCCTGGGGGTCCATGTCCGGCACGATGCGGATGCCGATGCGCGCCCACGCCACATCATTGATGATGTTCGCAGCCTGCTTCCTGCTGCTTGCCTCGATGGCGTTCACGGCAATGGACGGACGGTACCACATCTTCTCGTAGACCGGTCCCGGCCCGCCGACGATATGCACGCCGTCAAGTAGACGGGACTGTTTCCGGTAGGTTCCTTCACTGAAAGGCAGTCCCGCCAGGCCCTCCGCGTCGTGGGCCGAGAGGACGCGCACGCGGTCCATGATGCCGGGAATGGCGGGCCTTCCCTCGTCATCTGCCAGGGATGCGATCATCTTTGCGAGCGCGATGACGGGATCGGGAAGGGGGCCGCCCCAGGTCCCGGAATGGACGCTCGAAGCGAGGGACCTGACCTCGACCGTCACGGTCACGATGCCGCGCAGCGACGCCGTGAGCGACGGCAGTCCGGTGTCGAAGTTCTCGCTGTCCGCAATGACGACGGCGTCGGCGGCGAGCAGGCTGCGGTTGGTCCTGAGCAGACGCTCCAGGTTCGCCGAGCCGATCTCTTCTTCCCCTTCGATGAGGACCTTGACGTTGAGCGGAAGCGTACCCGAGCTCTCCAGGTAGGAGCCGATCGCGGCGAGGTGCATCATGATGCCGCCCTTGTCGTCTGCCGTTCCCCGGCCGTAGAGCCGGCCGTTGCGCTCCGAGGGTTCGAAGGGCGGCGTGGTCCAGAGTCCTTCGCGGCCGACCGGCTGGACATCGTAGTGGGCATAGAGCAGCAGCGTGGGCCCTCCTGCTGCTCCCAGCCACTGACCGAACACCGACGGATAGCCGGATCCGGCATCGAGGACCTGAACGTCCGTGAGCCGCCGTTTCCGGAGAAGCCCTGCGACGGCATCGGCGCACTGCAGCACCGGTGCGGCATCGAAACCCGGAAAGCTGACGCTCGGAAGCCGGACGAGCTCCGTCAAGTCATGAAAGTATTCCCGTCCGTTGCTGCGGAAACGGTCCAGGGCTGCGGCGAGCAATGAAGTATCCACGTGGCCTCCTTGGGTCGCTGATGATGCTGGAGCATATTATATCGGCGCGGGAACGGATTATCAATCCCTGCGACATGGAATCCCCCGGCTCCCGCCGGGGAGGAATGCAGGAAAGTCGCGGGAGGGCGCATCTTCAAGGGAGCCACCGGCGGGCGCCACTATGCGGTTCCGCTGGATGCGGACAGCGCACCTGTGCTATAATGACGCCGCATCTGCAGGGAACGACCAGGGTGCTGGCAGGCTCTTTCGCCACTGCGATTGACTGCCGCCGTGGTTCCCTCCCGGGACGATTGCATATGGATGAGACACGGACATCGGGCGAAGAACTTGCTTTCAAGACCGCCGAGCTTGACCTGGCGCTCACACAGGCAGGTTTTGACCTCGCGCTTGCCGATCCCGCGGCGAGCCGTGATTTTTCCTATCGCGCCCGCTACTTTCGTCCAAAGAGCACGCTTTTCCCCAAACTTCAGGCGAGCCTTGAATATTATCTTGCAACGAAGTCCTTCAGCCTCAAGATCACTGTCGATGATCCGGCCATGGACTCCTCGCGTGCGAAGGTCTACCATTGTCTCGTGAAGAACTACCGGGGCAGTCTGAAAGAGCTGCTGAATCGCTATTTCGCTTCGATCCGGAAGGGCGTTCCCCTGGCGCCGGACGATACGAGGAAGTAAGGAGCGGGCGAAGCTGTTGTCCCGGGGAATGTCCACAGGCGCGTCACTCATGAACTGTGCAACATACGTCCTGTGCGGGGAAGATATCGCATGTCGGTAATGTAAAAGGGGGCCCTGTCCTATGACCGAGTATTACCAGGCAGAAGATCTTGACAGGTTCGGCGACGTCGGCAGGCATAATCCCGCGCTTTTCAAGAAGTTCATGGAGTGGTATACATCGGCGCTCGAGCCGGGGATGCTCACCAAACGAGAAAAGGTGCTGATCGGTGTCGGCGTGGCGCATGTCATCCAGTGCCCGTACTGCATAGACGCCTATACGAAGTCCTGTCTTGAGGAAGGCATGAGCCTCGAGCACATCACCGAGGCCGTGCATGTTGCTTCGGCCATCCGGGGTGGGGCGTCGCTGATCCACGCGGTGCAGGCGCATAATGCCGTGGACAGGAACTCGATCTAGCGGGTGCGGCAGATCGTGAACGAACGATGTCTATGAAGTTCAGCGAAAGGATCACGGCAGAACAGGCGGGGCCGCTCAAGGCGCTGGGAAGCAAGATCCTGCAGGTCAACGTCGGGTACCGGTGCAATATGTCCTGCAAGCATTGCCATGTGCACGGCGGGCCGGACCGGCGGGAGATCATGGATGAGGTCACTGCGGAACGGGTCCTGCAGGTTCTCTCCAACAATCCCTTTGAGACGCTGGACCTGACCGGCGGTGCTCCGGAGCTGAATCCTTCGTTCCGCAGCCTCGTTTCGGGGGCCAGGAAAGCAGGCCGTCACGTCATCGTCCGGACGAACCTCACGATCCTGTTCGAAAAGGGGATGGAGGACATCCCGGAGTTCTATCGCGATAACGCCGTGGAGCTGATCGCGTCCCTGCCGTACTATCTTGGGGAAACCGTCGACCGCGTGCGCGGCAGCGGCGTCTACAGGAAGAGCATAGATGCCCTCAGAAGATTGAACTCCCTTGGCTACGGGACCGCTGCATCGGCTCTGCGTCTCGGACTCGTCTATAATCCCCAAGGGATGTTCCTGGCGCCGAGCCAGTGCGCATTGGAGGCCGCATATAGAAAGGAACTGGCGGAGCGGTTCGGGATCGCGTTCAACCGGCTGTATACCATCACCAATATGCCGATCGGCAGGTTCAAGGAGTTTCTCACGAGAACGAACAGCCTGGCGAACTACCAGGAGAAACTGTCGGCTGCCTTCAATCCGGCAACCCTCGACGGCGTCATGTGTAGGCATCTGGTCAGCGTCGGCTGGGATGGCAGGCTCTTTGATTGCGACTTCAACCAGGTCCTCGGGATCACGACAAGCCCCGGCGTGCCGCGGCATATCAAGGAGTTCGACTACCACGCGCTGGCGGAACGGACGATCGCCGTCGATGACCACTGCTACGGATGCACTGCCGGCCAAGGTTCCTCCTGAATCGGCGCTATTACCTAGCGGGCGGTCGCCTGCTCGGAAGAATGGAGCTTCAAAGAAGCCATCGGCAGCGGAACAAGGAGCGAAGGGACGGGATGGATCCGATATTCATCTGCCTGAACAGGAAAGGCCTGGAGGAAGTGCTTCCTCACCGGGGAAGAGCCCTGCGAAAGATCGACGGTGTCGTATACGATCCGGGCGTGCCTGGCGCCATGAAGGGTGTCAAGGCCATCTCTGCCGATGATCATGATTTGGACGGGCATTTCCCCGGCGCGCCGACCTATCCCGGCTATGCCCAGGACGAGTTCATCTGCCTGGTGGCTGCGGCACTCCTTTCCGTGGAAGGCAAGGGACTGAAGGCTAACCCCCATGTTGTCCAGAAGGTCGTCCGATACAAACAGAGAGCGGTCCCCGGCGACACCCTCATCGCGGACGTGAGGATCGCAGCGAAGAAAAGCAAGTTCGTCGTCTTTGCCGGCGAGATACGGAACCAGAACGAGGAAGTGGTCGCGGAGTACGAAAAGATCGTCGGCGCCGTCTGATCGCCGAGAGATGGGGCGCGCGGATAACCGTCCCAACGCGGGCGTTCGGGCGGCACGGGCCACAGGGGGAGGTTCTCATGAACCGAGGCGGTGTCATAACGGCAGTCGTTGCATCGTTCGCGCTCGGATCGATGCTCGTCGCCCATGCGGCCATCGTCGGAGCCAAGAAAGAGGGTCTGGTCGAGTATGTCGGCGCGCAGAGGGATATCTTCAAGAGCGGCAAGGCAACGAGCGTCGTGTCTCTTGAGGAGCTGGCGGACCGGAAAGGGCTCTACGCGATGGGCCCGATCGACGGCCTGGACGGCGAGATCACCATCTTCGACTCAAAGCCGTACATTACCCAGGTGCGGGGCAACGACTACACGCT
>JBAIYC010000014.1:0-4516 GCA_037916085.1 Nitrospirota bacterium
GAGGGCAGGTATCAGGACTTCTGCGTCTACGAAACTGCGCTCCTCGGCCTCATCTGCCAGGCGTCGGGCGTGGCGACGAAGGCGGCTCGCGTCAAGAAGCTGGCCGGCGACCGGGTGGTCATGAGCTTCGGCGCCCGCCGCATGCATCCCATCCTGGCTCCGATGATCGAGCGGAACGCCTACATCGGCGGCTGCGACGGCGTGGCAGTGGTGAAGTCCGGCGAGTTGATCGGCGAGGACCCGATGGGTACCATGCCTCACTCGCTCATCCTCTGCATGGGCTCGACGGTCGACGCCATCAAGGCCTATGACGAAGTGCTGGAGCCCAAGCTCAGGCGTGTGGCGCTCATCGACACCTTCCAGGACGAGAAGTTCGAGACCCTGAACGTGGCGAAGGTCCTGGGCGAGCGGCTCTACGCCGTGCGGTTCGATACGCCGGGGTCCCGCCGCGGGAACTTCTACCGCATCCTCGAGGAGACGCGGTGGGAGCTCGACCTCCGCGGGTTCCGGCACGTGAAGTTCTTCGTGAGCGGCGGCATCAACGAGGCCGACATCCCGGAGCTCAACCCCGTGGTGGACGGGTACGGCATCGGCACGTCGATCAGCAATGCGCCGGTCGTCGATTTCGCGATGGACATCGTGGAGGTCGACGGGAAGCCGCTGGCGAAGCGGGGCAAGTGGTCGGGCAGCAAGCGGGTGATCGCCTGCGCCTCGTGCGGCGAGCGGAAAGTGATCCCGAACGACCTCTTCGGGAGCACCTGCTCCTGCGGCGGGGTGTTCAACGACCTCATGGTAGCGGTCCTGGACCACGGCAAGCAGCTCATCGCTCCGGAGCCGCCTGCACGGGTGCGGCAGAGCGTGCTGGCGCAGTTGCCGGGGCTCGAGCTCTGAGGGCGCGGCTGTTCGGTCGGCCGCATCCGGCGGAAGGCTTCAGGTGGCGGGCTTGGCTGGCTGGGCCGGGGGCGGAGGGGTCAGCTGCTGAGCTTGCTGAGCGTCGAACAGGAACTTCCAGTCCTTATACTGCTTCTTTCCTTCGAAATCCTTGTTCTCTTCAGAGAACCCGGTCTGGCGGAGCGGTTCTGCATCGCTCTTGCTGTAGACGCCGGTGATGCGGTTCCCTTTCGTCATATCGCGGATGAGCTCGAAGTCCTCGCCGGTGATGGGGTCCTTGAACTTCTGCCGGAGGTGGCGCCTGCCTGTCGCGGTCCGGTTGTCGGTCAGGAGGTCCTCAATGCTCTGGGGGTAGGTATTGGGCGCCTTCGCGTAGTAGTATCGCTCGATGGCGGACCGGTACTGATTTCCGCGGAAAAGCAGCTCCTCCTCCTTCTCGCGCAGCATGACGTTCTGCCAGTATTTCCCTGCTGAACCGAGGGCGATGCCGATGATGACGATGGCTGCGAGGAGGGCGATGTAGGTGAAGCCGCGCATGCTGGGCATCACCGTCTCAAGCCTGCAGTGTGAGGTGTGAATGTTCATTCCACTTTCCCCTGCAGTACGAACTCCCCTCCGCAGGCGGAGAAGACCGTCGTTGAGGACGTGCGGTCCCCGGTGCTTCCGGGACGGAACAGGTACAGGATGGTATTCGGATCGCTCTCCGCGTTCACCTCGAAAGTCGCTTTCCCGCCCTTGGAAGCGGCCTTGACGCTCGACCAGAGCATCGTCGCTCCGGGAGGCAGGGTCTCGGCAAGCCTGGCCTGGACGGGCCCGGAGGAGGAGGAATAGGTGAGCGTCATCGACGCCGGGTCGTCCGGCTCGCCCGACTGCGGCAGGGTGGCCAGGACCGCTTCACGGATGAGCCGGCTGTAGATGGTCGTGATGCCGGCATTGAGCGCCGATTGGGTCAGCGGGAAGGGAAGGACCATGGCCTTTCCGCGTTCTATCGTGCCGAGCATGACGGCCGGCCGGCCGTCGGCGAAGGTCGCCAGCGTGCGCGCTCCCGTCCTGCTCGGGATGAGCGTTTGGCCCGAGAGCGGCAGCGAGCCGGTCAGCCCGAGCTCGGAACCGGCAGGGACAACGATGCTGGTGGGGCCGCTCCCGGGATTTTGCTCGAAGCGGAAGCCCAGGCTCTCCGCCATCATCCGTGACCGGTCTCCCGATCCGGCAACGACCACGCCGTGGCCTTTTGCCAACCCGTTCTTCAGCGCCTCGTCCGCGCCCAGCGTCTCGTTGATATCGATGAGCAGGTATGCATTGAACATCCCCGTGAGCGCCCTGCTGGTGAACTCGTCGGCAGAGGTGACCGTGACAACGTAGGCCTCGTCCTCGGCAAAGGCCTCGTGCACCATCTTCTCGATGAGCGCCTGTTCGATGGACGTTGACTGGGCGCCTCCGGCCCAGATGAGGACCCGGGGGAAGGGTGCGGCGGAGCGTTTCACGGTTACAACGTCGCCAACGGCGAGGGACCGCTCGGCAAGCACGAAATCCCCGTTGAGCCCGCGCTGTGGATTGACGGCGGACCCGCGGAGGCTGATCGTATAGTCGCCGCGCGGAAAGTCGACCTTCTCGATGCGCGTCGTCCGGGCGTCCAGGACGAAAGGAAGCTGGAGCGCGTAGACGACCTGCCCCAGTCCTTTTGACCGGATCTCGAGGCGCAGGGTACCGTTCGTCGGCGGCACGTTCCCCCCGTTCCAGGCGCGGGAGCGGATCTCCAGCGGTCTGCAGGGAGCCGTCGACGCCTGCGTTGCCTCGAGCGAGCCCTTGAGGAGCAGCGTGGGAAGCACGGATATTCCCCGCGAATCATCGGCGAGCGTTTTTCCGCCCGCCGAGAAGCGGCCGCTGATGAGATAGACGCCTTCCGGCGGCGTCTTGAGATCGAGCATCCGGTCGATCACCTTGTCCTGTCCCGGAGCAAGGTCGGGGAGCGCGATCGTCTCCGTCCCGAGGGTCTGCCCCGAGGGGGCTATGGTCTGGAACTGGAGGGACAGCCCCGTGAGCGGGGCAGTTGTGAAATTCGCTATCTGCGCGTGGTAGACCACCGGCTCATCCGCCGCGTATTCCGCTTTGAGCGGAGTGACCGAGAGCAGCACCTCGGGAACCTCGACCGCAAGCGCGAGCAGGTTGTTGTCCCGCGTCGTTTCCATCAGCTTCCCTTGTTCGTCGACGGCGGCCACAAGGTTCCTGGTCCCGGCCTTGCCGGCAAGCGCCCAGGGGATGCTGGCCACATACTGCTTTCCGGGCTGAAGAGGCGGAACCGGGAAGGACCGGATGAGCTTGCCGCCTGCGGAGGGATCCCCCTCATAGAGCGATGCATCCGTGGCGGGCGATGCGGCCCTGCCCTGGTTCGTGATCACCACGCCGACCTGGAGGGACGGAGACTTCAGCTCAGAGGTCTTGATGGAGACCACGAGGTCCGGAAGAAGGGCGCCTGACAGGAACCGCACTTCCCGTATGCTCTTCGGTTCCTTTCCCGGAAGCGACGCCGAGACCATGTGGGAGCCCTGAGGGGCGCCGCTGACCGGGACCGTAAGCGAAGACACACCCGTGCTTCCGATCTTTGCCTTTCCGATCCGCTTTCCGTCAAGCAGCACATCCACCGCGTCGTCGCTGCTGCCCGAAGCCACGGCTATGATGTGTATCGGCGAGGTCGGCGCGTAGGTCAGGGGCGGGTCCGTCCGGATGTCGAGGATCGCGGCACTGCCGACGTCGACGAGAGCCCTGCCGGAAGCAAGTGTCACCGGCTCCCGTCCGAACCCCGGGCCGTCGGGCAGCGAGGCCAGAAAGGCATAGCGAAGCTGCCAGATGCCCGCCTGGTCCGGCTTGAAGCTGACCGGAACGGCGATCTCCTGCGTCCCCGCGCGGACGGCTAGGGGCGTCTCCTGGGACGGCAGCCGGTTCCCTCCCGGGCCCTCGAAGGAAATCCGCACGGTCGCGGTCACATCCCCGGTTGCAAGGAGCGAGAAGACCGCAGTGAGAGTTTCGGCGTCCCTGGTCTTCTCCTTTCTGAGCGCGACGCCCGCGCAGGAAAGGCTCGTGCCCATCACCATGATGGGGACCGAGCCTTCCTGCCGTTTCCCCGTGGTGGTCTCGAAGGTCCATGCAAGCGGATAGACGCCTGTGGGAAGCTGCGGGGGTGCCGGGAATTCTATGCCGCCGTCCCGGCTCAACATCTGTTCCCGTTCCGATCCGAGCCCGCTCAGCGCGAGCGAGCCTGCCCCCAGGCCGGCGGCACGGACCCTGATGGTCCGGCCCGGCCGCTGCCACGCCCGCTCCGGAACGATCCCGGAACGCTTGAACAGGGAGGCCGGAACGGTGCCCTTGACGAGCGCTCTGCCGTCAGCGGTGTAGACCGCGTAGGAACGGGGACGCCCCTCCTGGCTCGCGGGAAGCTCGATGGATGCGACGCTCCGCTGTGCTTGCAGTCTGAGACGGATATCCTGCCCCGCGCTGCGTACGAGCAGGGCCGCCGCCGGGGCGGTCCCGCCTCCAGTGCGGGCGATCTCGATCTGCAGGCGGAACCGGTCCCCGACCGGCTCGACGCGCGGCGCCGCGGTTATGCGCAGGTCAGGCGCGCCAAGGG
>JBAIYC010000015.1:0-5851 GCA_037916085.1 Nitrospirota bacterium
AATTGAACGGAAGAGTGGTGCCGAGGCGCAGAATCGAACTGCGGACACGAGGCTTTTCAGGCCTCTGCTCTACCAACTGAGCTACCTCGGCATCTCGATGGGCCGCTTGGCAGAGCGATACAATAACAGACGTCCCGGTTCATTGTCAAGCGTTTTTTCCCCGCGCGCGCCGCACATGACGATGCAGGCAACCTTCAAACGACCATCATGCCTCAAGGACAAGCCGTTCCGGTACTGCCCGGGCTGCAGCCACGGTGTGCTTCACCGGATGATCGCGGAGGCCGTGGACCGGCTGGATATCCGGGACCGGACCATCGGCATCGCGCCAGTAGGCTGTGCCGTCTTTGCCTACGATTACCTCGATATCGACATGATCGAAGTCCCGCACGGCAGGCCGCCCGCCATTGCGACGGGCATGAAGCGTTCCCGGCCGGATACCGTCGTTTTCAGCTATCAGGGGGACGGTGACCTTGCAGCGATCGGCACAGCGGAGATCGTGCACGCCGCCGCCCGCGGCGAGAATATCACCGTTATCTTCGTGAACAACGGAAACTATGGGATGACTGGCGGCCAAATGGCGCCAACAACGCTACCTGGGCAGAAGACAACGACAACGCCGGAGGGCAGGAATGTGCGGGAAGCCGGGAACCCTCTTCGCGTGAGCGAGATGCTTGCAACCCTCGACGGGCCAGTGTACATCGAACGGGTGTCTGTCGAGTCTCCGAAGAACGCTCTCGCTGCTAAACGGTCGATCCTGAAAGCCTTCCGGAACCAGGTGGAGGGCAAGGGTTTCTCTCTCGTGGAGGTCCTCTCCATGTGTCCCACCGACTGGGGCATGTCACCGGCCCAGGCTGTCGCGTGGGTCCGGAATAACATGATGAAATATTATCCTCTCGGAGTCTTTAAGGACTCTCCCGGGATCCCCGGCGGCCGGACAGGCGGGAACAAAGGGTGAAAACGGCATGTATCAGGACGTCATGATAGCTGGGTTCGGCGGACAGGGCGTGCTCCTCGTCGGAAAAATCCTTGCCCGTGCGGGGATGCTGGAAGGAAAGTGCGTCACGTGGTTCCCCTCCTACGGCGCCGAGATCAGAGGAGGCACGGCGAACTGCACGGTCATCATTTCTGACCGGGAGATCGGCTCTCCTATCGTCAGTAGCCCGTCCGCCATGCTCATCCTGAACGAGGCTTCCTTCCTCAAGTTCGAGCCCCGCATTCGGCCCGGAGGGCGGCTGTTCCTGAACACGTCACTTGTCCATGGTTCGTCTTCCCGCGGTGATATTGAACGCATCGACATCAGGGCGAACGACATCGCCGAGCAGCTCGGCGACATCCGCATCGCCAACATGGTCATGCTCGGCGCATTCCTCAAGAAGACCGGCGTTGTTGCTCTGGGGTCTGTCCTTGACGCTCTGAAGGCGGTGCTCCCTCCGCGCCGCCACTCGCTGCTCGGGCTCAACGAGCGTGCGCTGCAGTGCGGGGGAGAGGTCTGTACCGCGTAGCGTCCATCCATCGCGCGGCCGATATCCTCCGTCTTCCGCGGTCTGCGTGAACGTGCGACAAACTCTTTTGACAGCAAACGGCGATTATGATAGGCTGAACAGCATGCCAGAGGAGATCAAAGAGCCTGCTCCGGTTTCCGCCGAGATCCAGGAAGTCGTACGAAATCTGGTTTCCGCGATCAGGGCTGTCAAGCTCTATCCTCCCAACAATCCGATCTACGCCCAGTCGGTTCATAAGGCCTTCGAGTCACTTGAAGGCTGCCTTCAGACCACGCCCAATTTCGCCATCGGGGTCCAGAAGACCTATTTCCTCTTCGAAGATTCTCCGATCGGGAAGGAAACCCAGATCAACCGCGCCATTGCCCAGGACATCTTCGCCAAGGGCGTTCGTGAGTTCGTCTTTCTTGAGGGACTGTCCGAGGACGAACTGCTCGCATGCTTCCAGTCGCTCGCGCTGACGCCGGAGGAAACGGCCATGCGGGGCGGTATCGTGTCGATTCTCTGGGAGCGGGGCGTCACGCACATCAAGGTGACCGAAGCGATCCTGGAGGAGGTCATCTCGGCCGGCGTGACAGAACGGCCGTCCTATGCTCGGGACGAGCATGCTGCAAAGCTCGACGCCGCTGTCGCGAGCAAAGAGCTGCGTCTCAAAGGTCGGACGCTGATCGTCGGTGATATTGTCGATGACCCCAAGGGATTCAGCAGCCAGATGGTGGAAATAGCCCAGGAGACCAGGGAAGAAGGCCAGTCGGTCGAAGACAGGCTGCATGAACTGTATCAGGAGGTCGGGAGGAGCATCCGTGAAGAGGAGGCGAAGGACCAGGAGGCCCTCTTTCGCGGCCTGGCACAGTCGGTGCTGGAGATGGACGAGCAGTACCGCGACAAGCTCGTCTCCAGCAAGCTTTATGCCCATCTCGATGCGGGTCACCTGCGCGAACAGGCGGACGGGGAGGAAGCGCAGCTCCCCGAGGAACTCCATGAGATCGTGACGGGAAGGTTCTCCCGGCAATGGAGCGTCGAGCAAGTAGCCTCGCTGCTCAAGCAATCATCGCTCCAGCAGGTCGAACCGCATTCCCCGCCGGTGCCCCTTACGGAGGTCGAAGCCCTGCCGATAACGGAGGAGATCCTTGCCATCGCGCGGGAGCTTAATGAGTATACCGCTGATGAAATGGAAGCTTTGAAGGCGATGGGCGAGGTGGGGACCGAAGAGGACATTCTGGATGCCTCGGTCCGAACCCTGATCTTTCTGCTCCCGATGGTGAAAAACGAATACTGGCCGGGGCCTCCCGACAGGGACACGAGCATGTTCAACGCTGTCGTGCATCAGCTGGAGATCATGCTCGATTATCTGCTCAAGAACGGGGAATATGATCTGGCCACGATCATCGTCCGCGCCTATCACATTCCTGTGGAACCTGAGTTCCGGCCCCGTTTGGCCGATGCAATCCAGAAAGCCTCAAGCCGGGATGTCATCTCCGCCGTGGTCACCGATATGCGCAAGAGCCGGAAAGGGACGCCGCCGTACATGGCCGCCCATGCCTATCTGACCGTACTGGACCAGGAGGCGACTACTGTGCTCATGGAGGCGTTGGCCGCAGAAAAGGACCGGACGATCAGAAGATCTCTCATTGACATTCTCAAGGAACTGGGGAAGAACCAGATATCGAGTATCGGACAGCGCATCAACGACAAGAGCTGGTTCGTGGTCAGGAATGTCGTGAGCATCCTCGGGGAGAGCGGGTCGGAGGAGGCCTTAGGATATCTCGAAAAAGTCATCAGCCACCCACAGATTCAGATCCGCCACGAAGTGATCAAGGGGCTCATCACCATCGGCGGGAAGAATGCAGCGGGCCTGCTGGTCCGTTTCCTGAAGGACAAGGATGCCGACGTCCAGCTCCAGGCACTGCGGGCGATGACTGTGGTGCATGGAGCCGGAGTAGTCGAGGCAAGGGCCCTGCAGGAATACTTGCGGGAGCGGCGACTCGGAAAGAAAGAGAATGAACTGACCGTTGAGGGCATCCGCTCGCTTGAAAAGATCGGCGATACCGGCACAGTTGAGTTCCTGAAGCGGTACACCAGGCTGCGATGGTGGAGATCGCGCAGGCTGCAGGAGCAGCTTCGTTCGGCCGCGCTGTCGGCGATCGAATCGCTCCAGAGGAGATCCGAGGATGGCGGAAGAGCATCCTGAATCGAAAAGCGAGGCGAAACAGTCTTTTTATGCCAAGCAGCGGCTGATCGCCGCGGGAAAATCGACGTTCCAGCAGCTGGCGGTCGTGATCAAGAACGCAACGGTCTATCCCGCCGCGCACCCATTCCTGCTGGCGTCAGCTGAACAGTTCCTGGCCAGGGTCCTGGAGCTTTTGCAGTCGCGCAAGGACGTGTCCTTCTATCTGGTCGGGGGTGAGCTGTTCTTCGAGACGCACTCGATTCTTGTCGACCAGAGCCTGTCGCTGCTGATGGAGCAGTTCACCCTCCGTGACGTCGGCGGTGTGGTATTTACGCCGGGCATTGACAGGGACGAGGTCATCCGATTCGCCTACCTGATGAACAAGGATGTCTCCTACTTCACCGACCGGGAAAGCATTACGGAGATCATCGCGACGGAAAGAATCACGCACATTGAACTGCATCACGTGATGATGGCAGGCAAGAAGTTCGGTCAGACGGTTCGGGATGCCAAGAAACGATCGGGCGAGGTCTTCCTGGGGGCGGTGGATACGGTCAAAGAGATCGTCCAATCCGTGCATCTGGAGAAGGCCGTCAACATGCGGAAGGTGAGTTCCGTGGTGCACACGATGGTCGACGATATCCTGGACGACCGCGATGCATTCCTGGGGCTGACCAGCATCAGGTTGTATGATGAATATACCTTTGCCCACTCAGTGAACGTCGCTGTCCTGTCCATAGCCCAGGGAACGTTCCTTTCCTTCGATAAGCCTCAGATAGCAGCCCTGGGCGTTGCCGGCATGCTGCATGATATCGGCAAGGTGCACGTGCCACTCGACATCATCAACAAGCCGGACAAGCTGACGGAAGCCGAATGGGAGACCATCAAACGTCATCCCGTTGAAGGCGCTCTGATTCTGTCCGATATCCCGTCAATCACCAAGATCGCCATGGTCACTGCCTTTGAGCATCATCAGCACGGTGGATATCCCCGGGTCGATACGATCATGGAACAGCACCCCTTTTCGCAGATCGTTGCAATTGCCGATGCCTACGACGCGATCGTCGCCGCCCGCGTCTACTATAAGGTGCCGACCCCCCCGGACGAGGCAATCCGCATCTTGTTCAAAAAGCGGGGAAAGGTGTTTAATCCCGTGCTGGTGAAGGCATTCATCAACATGATCGGCATCTTTCCGGCAGGTACGCTCCTCAAGCTCGATAGCGGGGAGATCGCTATTGTTACCCACCAGACCCGGGATCTGATGCGTCCCCGCGTGCTCCTGCTTACGCGATTCGATGGTTCCGAGCGGGAGGACCCGTCCGCCGAGGTCAGCCTGCTGGAGACCGACAAAGGACGATACATCAGGAGTATAGCCGGCACGATCGATTCCGGGAAGGCGCGGTTCAATATCAAGCCCTATCTGGAATGAGCGTACATTGACGGGTGGATCGATCCCATGCTTCGAGTTTTCGGCTGAGATCAACAGTGCGGTCGAGGCCGAGGAGACCGCAGATCAGCTCGCGCTCAAGGCAAAAACGGCCTTTGACCGTATCAGGGCCGAGACGCTCCGGCTCCAAGGCCAGGTCGTGGCCCAGATGAGGGCGTGAGGGCATCAAGAAGTGGGACGGAACCAGCCAAATGTGACCGGAGGGCGGTGCCTTTTAGCGGACGTGGTGGGAGAGGGCAGGCGCAGCAGATAGTCTTCCCGGCATCAGGAATGGCCCCGCAGAGCAGCGCTCGCGGGGCCGTTCTTGTTGGGTCGGGACCAGCAGCAGCTTGAGCGAGAACGAAAGCCCGTGGAGGAAGGGCAAACCCATCTCGGGTCAGCGGAAACAGGCCGTTCCCGCAATTTATTGACAAAGCCAAGTTGTTCCTGTATTTTGTATCGTCGATTGTGCTGCTTGGACGTCAGTGCCCGCAGGGCGGGTGACGGCGAGGGTGAAGCTTGCTACCACTCAAGGATTCCAACCCCGCACAAAGGGTTCCCTTCATTACCGTTCTGATTATCGCGGTCAACATCGCCGTCTTTGTCTCCGAACTTTCACTAGGAATGGAAGGCATCCAGACACTCATCTCCTCTTTCGCCCTGGTGCCAGCCCGGATGTTCGGAACGCGCGACGTCGTGGCGGGCGTCTTGCCGCCGGCCGCAACGATCCTTACTGCGATGTTCCTGCACGGCGGT
>JBAIYC010000016.1:0-9697 GCA_037916085.1 Nitrospirota bacterium
GCCGGGCCTGTCATGAGGTCCATGCGGACAACAACCAGCCCAAGCACATCAAGCAGACGGTGAACTTCGGCGGCTGGACGATGCCCATCAACTTCATTTCCCGGAAGAATGGCGGGAGCTGCGCGCCAGGATGCCACGGGGAGAAGCAATACAACAGGTAAGGGACCGCCCCGTCAGTTGCCACGGCGGCCGTCATGCCAAATGACGGGACGACGGACGCTATCAGGAGCACCATGGTCAAGAGAGTTCGGCTCATAAGTGTTGCGCTCGCGGGAGCGGTCATGACAATGGCGATTACGGCAGCCGCGTACGCCGATCCGCCGACGGCTCCAGCTCCGGCTACCGCCCTGACCTCGACCCAGACATCGACAGTCCCTGTTCTGTACCCTGCGAATAACGCAGCGGTCGGAAAACGGGTCAACGTCGTGCTCGACCCTACGACGGATTGGTCCACGATCCCGTTCTTCCAGGTATCGGTCGGCGCGACCGATGCCCCCGTGGTCGACACGTCGAGCGGCCGGCATGCCGTGCAAGGGCTGCTTCTCCAGCCGGGGGTCAATGTCATCACCGTGAAGGCGCTTTCGCAGGCTGCCGATTCCGGCAAGAGCGGGGCGCCCGGGGCGAAGTACCAGGTCCTGGCGTCCCGGACCATCACGGTCTATAACCGAGAGGGAGCGTTCTCCGCTGTTCCGGCGACCTATAGGCCGCACTACTTCCATACCCGCGAGCATGAGGCCGATTGCTCGGGGTGCCACCGTCTGGAAGCCGAGCCGCAGGACTTCAAGGCGGCAAAGCCCGACGACGTGCTCTGCTTCACGTGCCATCGTAACATCCCTTCGGGAAAATACGTCCATGGTCCGGCTGCCCTCTGGAACTGTCTCGTCTGCCACAATCCCGACCTCTATCCGTCGAAATACCAGTTCACGTCCGTAGACCCATGGCAAGTGACGATGACCGCCCAGCCGGTGGAGCCGGCGGTGTTCACGATTTCTGCGGATGCGCTCTTTAAGCCGCAGTCTTCCGAACGTTTGAGCACGGACGTTCCGGCCGTTCCCAAGGACAAGAAACGGAGCAAACAGAAGACCCAGGAACTCGAGCAGGCCCGTGATGCGGAGCTCAAGAAGCGGAAGGAACAGGAACGCGGCCTCTTCGAGGGATTCTTGGAATATGTGAGACAGAACCCGACGGACAAGGTTCTCGTCGAGGCCCACAGCGATACGGCCCCTCCTGCATCGGAAAAGGGCAAGGAGACCAAGGGCTCCAAGACCCCGCAGCAGTTGACCGAAGACCGCGCGAAGGCAGTCGCTGAGCTCCTGAAGGAATACGGGATCACTGGCAAGAACCGTGTTGTTGCGACGGGGATGGGGAACACGCTGCCGAAGTCGCCGAACAGGGACAAAGAGGGCAAGGACCTGAACAACCGCATCGATCTGGTCGTCCACCCGGCGGATGTGAGCATCCAGAACAGCCAGAAGCTCCCCGTCCTGAGCGATCGCGAACGGGTCGTGGTCGAGATCTCTCTTGGCAGAGGGGCGGCACCGGTTCGCGGGCTCAAGGTCGTTGAACGTCTGCCTGCGGGGTTCCAGTACGCGAGGGGGACCGCGCTCGTCCGAGGCAAGGTGAAGGACCCGCTCATCAAGGGAGGGGAGCTCACGTGGGCGCTGGGGGACCCGGGAGCGGACTTTCACGAGACGATATCATTCATGGTCCGGAAAGAAAAAGGGGTGACGGCAACGGCCAGCCCCGTCACCCTGCTCCGGTTCACCGAGGGATCCAAGGAGGGGAGCAGGGAATTCGATCCGACGAAGCCCGTAAAGAGCGGGCTGAACGTCAAGGAGACCTGTGACAAATGCCATGGGGGGCTTCTGACCGGGACGGTCAAGCATGGTCCGGCCGATGCAGGTGCGTGCAGCCTCTGCCATGACCCGCACGGTAGCAATTACCCCGCATGGACGCGAAAGGAAGCGTGGCGTCTCTGTACGACCTGTCATACGGAGAAGGCCAGTGACGTGCACGTGATAGCCGGGTTCGTCTTTAGCGGGAGCCATCCCACGAGGAGGTGGCCCGATCCCTCGCGACCGGGAAAACACCTTTCCTGCATCAGCTGTCATTCCCCTCACAGCGGTGAGGCGCGCGCCATCTTTGTCTACGGCATTCGATCGAAGTACGAGCTCTGCGCGCTGTGCCACAAGAAGAAATAGCGTGCTCTCGCGAGAGAGCTTTCAGCAGCGCATCCCTGTATGCCAGGTCACGTGCACTCCCAAATCTTCCCTTACCAAGCGTCCTAGGGACAACGGAACTTTCCGCATCGCATGCTGTAACAGCGATCGCCATCTTCCCGACGGTCGCGTATGCTTGCGGCGCGGACGACGTGTTTGGTATAATCAGTTGAGGACCAGCAGAGCGAAGAATTCGGCATCCGCCGTGATACGCGATACATGAAGAGGTGATGAACTATGATCAGCGTGGATGATCGGTCATGTCGACGTGTGTTTCTGGCGCTCGCGGCGATATCGCTCCTCGGCATCCTCTCCTGTTCGGTCATCGCAGGGCCGGAAGAAGGGGGGATCGCGGCCGGCGAAGGCCAGGTGCATCTTCAGTATTTCGAAACCCTCCGGAACCAGGCGAGCCTCAAGGGGCGCAGTTTTCAGCAGGCCGACTATACAGCAGATCCGACAACGTCACTTGTGCGGCCCAGCAGTGTGTTTGCCGACCCGTTCCGGGTCTACGTGACGGACGCCTATACCTCAGGGACCGTAAGCGCTCCGCGCATATTCATTTTTGACCGCGGTTCACAGACCGTGACGATCCTGCCGACACCGGTAAGTTCCTTGGAAGGAAGACTTCTCAACCCCACCGGGATCGCCGCGAGCCCCGATCAAATGGTGTTCGTCGCGGACGGTCCGCAGGCGAAGGTCTTCGGGTACGACAGAAGCGGCGTTCTGCTCATGGTTTTCGGAAAGGCGGGAGAGCTCACCTATCCGGCCGCCCTTGCCGTCGATCCCCGGCGAAACCGGCTGTATATAGCCGACTCCCATGCCCACCGGATCAGGGTCTATTCAACCATCGGTACCCAGCTCTTTGACATCGGCGGAGCAGGCGCGACCGGCGTCGGAGGCCTGCGGTCCCCCTCGAGCATCGCTCTCGACAGTAACGGCGGCATCTACGTGCTCGACAGCGGCAGCCGGCGCGTCCATGTCTACGATCCCGACGGAAAGCCCCTCCTGGTCTTTCCGGTGTCGAGCGGTGTGCCCGGCGGTCCGTGGCAGCCGAAATCCATCGCAGTCGATTCAGCAGCTCACATTTATGTGACCGATAGTGTGCACAACAAGATCCTTGTGTTCGACAATGCCGGCCGTTTCCTTTTCACCTGGGGAAAGACCGGCTCCTATCTCGGTGACTTCTGGACGCCTGTCTCCATCTTCATCGATGCCAGCGACAGAATCTATATAGCCGACCAGACAAACAGCCGTATCCAAGTATACCAATTCACAAAATGAGCTCATCTTTCCTGCGACGTCGTGTTCTGCTGTCCGGTGTGGCCGCCGTCGCTCTTCTGTGCAGCCTGGCATGCGGTCCCGGTCCTCGTCGGGTGGAGCCGACGAACCTTTTTTGGCCGCTTCCGCCGGACCCTCCGCGGATCAAGTATATCGAATCCATCTATAATGAAGACGATATCGGCCGTGTCTATAGCCTGAAGGAGAAACTCTTCGGCAAAGACTACGTCGACAACTTGGTACGGCCCTATGGGGTCTCTGCCCGGAAGGCCAAGGTCCTTGTCTCCGATCTCGGCCTCCACGCCGTGGTCGTGTTCAACCTGACGACCAAGCGGATATCCGTTCTGGGATCGGAAGGAGGGCTGGTCCTGCCGGCAGCCGCCGTCGAAGCAGCCGACGGATCGATTTATGTTGCCGATGCGGGCGGCGGCAGGATCGTGAAGTATGACAAACAGGGACAGTACGAGACCGCGTTCCGGCTGGAAGGTATCAGGCCGGTCGGCATTGCCATCAATGAGGACTCGGGACGTCTGTACGTTGTCGATCGCGCTTCCCATGCGGTCGTTGTCTGTTCCTTGGACGGCAACAAGCTCTTTTCCTTCGGTGGCCGCGGATCTACCGACGGCAAGTTCAATGTTCCGCTCGGTATCGCCCTTGACCGTCAGGGCCGGGTCTATGTCCTCGACAGCGGGAACTTTCGTGTCCAGATATTCACGTCCGAGGGGGTGTTCCTTTCCAAGTTCGGAGAGGTGGGTGACCGGCCGGGACTGCTGGCAAACCCTAAAGGGATCGCCCTGGATTCGGACGAGCACGTGTACGTGACCGATGCGGCATTCAGCAACTTTCAGATCTTCGATGCGCAAGGCAACTTGCGTCTCTACGTCGGGGAACTCGGCTCCACGCCGGGGAAGTTCCATCTTCCCGGCGGGATCTCCATTGATGAGAACGATCGCATCTACGTTGCCGATCAACTCAACGGCCGCCTTGAGGTCTTCCAGTACCTGAAGGCCGCCAAGCCGGAACAGAAACGATGACGCAGAAGAAGATGTCCCTGCGCGGCATCATTCAGTCTCTCGGCCTCGTGTTCGGAGACATCGGCACGAGCCCCATCTACACCCTCACGGTCATCATTCTCCTGATGCCCAAGCCGGTCACACCCGATCATGTCGTCGGCATCCTGTCCCTGATCGTCTGGACGCTCATCCTTCTCGTCACCGTGCAGTATGCCTGGCTCGCCATGAGCCTCGGCCATCGGGGCGAGGGCGGGACCATCGTGCTCCGCGAGATCCTCGTACCGCTGCTCCGGACGGGCCGACAGGTCGTTTTCATCACCCTCCTCTCGTTCATCGGGATTTCCCTCATCATCGGCGACGGCGTGATCACGCCCGCCATCAGCATTCTTTCTGCAGTGGAGGGCATCCTGCTCATCCCTGGCCTCGAGGAGACCCCGGAAGCGATACTGATCATGATTGCCGGGATCATCGCCATCGCGCTCTTCTCGGTGCAGAAGAAAGGGACGGACAAGGTGGCGGGAGCCTTCGGTCCGCTCATGCTTGTCTGGTTCGCCGCATTGACGCTCTTCGGAATCTTCTGGATCTGGCAGGTCCCCGGCGTCCTGCGGGCCGTGAATCCCTACTATGCCGTCCATTTCCTGGTCCGGAACGGCATGATGGGGTTCTTCGTCCTCTCTGAGGTGATCCTCTGCGCAACGGGAGGAGAGGCCCTCTACGCGGACATGGGCCACTTGGGCCGAGAACCGATCATTCGGGCATGGTATTTCGTGTTCCTCGCGCTGATCATCAACTATCTGGGCCAGGGAGCATTCGTCCTGGCGCACCCCGATGCAAAGAACGTACTGTTCGAGATGGTCTTCGAACTTGCCCGGCCGCTCTATATTCCTTTCCTTCTCCTTTCCATTGCGGCCACGGTCATCGCCTCTCAGGCAATGATCAGCGGCATGTTCTCCATCGTCTACCAGGGCATCACGACGCGGGTCATGCCCATATTCAAGATCGACTACACCTCGCGCGAGCGCCGGTCCCAGATCTACATCGGCTTCGTGAACTGGTTCCTCCTGCTCGCGGTGCTCTACATCATGTTCGTCTTCCGGAAGTCAAGTAATCTGGCAGCCGCCTACGGCCTCGCCGTGACCGGCACCATGACCCTGACGGGGTTCATGATGACCTGGATCTTCCTGCGCCGAAAGCACTACTGGCATGCGGCGACTGCAGGCTTCGTGATGTTGATCACTGCGGCCTTTCTCCTGTCCAACACCTACAAGATTCCCCATGGCGGCTACTGGTCCCTGATCATCGCGGCCATACCGTTCTCGATGATCATGCTCTTCACCCGCGGCCAGCGGAAGCTGTACAATGCCCTCCAGCCCCTGCCCATGGACGCCTTCCTGCTGAGCTACGAACAGATCTACCGGGCCGTGAACAAGATCAGCGGGACTGCCCTGTTCTTCGCGAAGGACGTGAAAGAAATGCCTCCCTATATCGTGCATACGATGTTCAAGAACAACATCCTCTACGAGGACAATATCATCGTCTCCATCGTCCGGCGCGAGGATCCCTTCGGAGTGACCGGCTTCTTCAAAGAGGAGATTGCTCCGGGCCTGCGCAGCTTCGAGATCCAGATGGGGTATATGGAGATCCCGGATGTGGAGGAGATCCTGCGGGAGGCCGGCATCCAGGAAAAGACGATCTTCTACGGAGTGGAGGATATCACGGCCACGAACATCTGCTGGCAGGCCTTCTCAGTCATGAAGAAGCTTACGCCGAATATCGTCCAGTTCTTCAGGCTCCCGGCGAACAAGCTGCACGGCGTGGTGACCCGAGTGGAGATGTAACGGTGGCGCGCAAGTACTAGCGGGGGTCGTCTGAGTTCTGAAAGGCCGCTTCCTCGTCTCCGAAGGGAAGGGAACAATGGATGGCATCGGTACGAACAAGGGCGGCACGGACCCTCTGGTCGCCTATAGGACGAGGATCATCATCGGGATCGTGTCGATCCTGACGGTTACGATCGTTCTGACGCTCTTCGTCATCGCGTTCATCATGCGGGACCGACTGATGCGGGAGAGCATGCAGCAGGCGCAGGAACTGGGAAGGGTATTGCACTCCAGCCTGTCCTATCTGATGGAGACCCGTGATCCCGACAGGATGCAGCAGACGCTGGTGGCCATCGCTCGCGAGGACGCGTCTGTCGCGCGGGCCTTCATCCTCGACAACCGCGGACGGATCGCCTATTCCTCCGAACCGAAGGACATCGGTACGACGATTGACCGCTATACAGACCCATCCTGCAAAGGCTGCCATAGCGGTCCGGTCGTCGTCCCCCGGGAGACCACGACGGCTATCACGGTGGGCGGCAGGCGCGTGCAGCGTTACGTCCACATCATTCCGAACGATCCCGTCTGCCATCGCTGTCATCCGGCCAGCGTCAGGATCAACGGCAAACTGATCATCGACCGTTCCCTGGCGCCGACGAACGCTCTCGTGGGGTCGGTCGTGTTGATTGTATCGGGATTGGGAGCGCTCTGTCTTGCCATCCTCATCCCGTTTCTCTGGCGCTTCCTGTCTCGGGGTGTCAACAAGTACATCCGCGAGATCCGCACGAAGTCCGCGGAGCTCACTGTTCTCTACGGCATCGTGGAGCGCCTGAGCGCGACAATCGAACTGGAGCAGCTTAAGCGAGTCATCATCGAGATCATCAGCGATGCATTCGATGCTGATGAGATCGACATGGCCCTGCCGAGCGAATACCACGAGCTCGGCGCCATCGTCTGGACGAAGGTCGGGAACACGATCGAGCGCAAGAAGGTGGAGGCCGGGTCCTCCTTGCAGGAGACCATCCACCGGTGGCTCGAAGGCAAGATCACCGATCACGCCGTGGAGGAGGGGCGGAAAGTGATCCTGATGCCGATCGCCAAGGGGAACAATCGCCTCGCGGTCATCGTTATCCGGTCGAGCACGGCACGGTACGAGGCACATCAGCTCGGCCTTGTACGCGCCATGGCGCACCATATCGCAATCGCCTTCGAGAACGCCATGCTCTACCACATGGCGATCACCGATGAGCTCACCGGGCTCTTTTCAAGCAGGCATTTCCGGCAGGCCATCGAGAAACGGTACCTGCTGTTCCACAACTACGGCGAAAAAACGACGTTGCTCATGGTAGATATCGACAACTTCAAGAAGATCAACGATAGCTACGGCCATCCTGCAGGCGATGCCATTCTGGAAGAGATGGGGAAGTGCATCCTGCGATCGATCCGCGACGACGACATGGCATTCCGGTACGGCGGAGAGGAGTTCGCGATCCTGCTTCCTGCATCCAGCCTGTCGGCGGGAAGGGCGGTGGCTGAACGGATGCGCGCGCACATCGAGCACCATCCCTTCCGGATCGAAGGTCGGCTGCTGAACGTGACCGTGAGCATCGGGGCCGCGGCATGGCCGTCGAGCGCCGACAGCATGAAGGACCTCATCATGGAGGCCGACAGGGCGCTCTATGAAGCCAAGGATGCCGGAAAGAACCGGGTCGTGATCAGGGAGAAGGAGCAGGAGAGGTAAGAAGAAAAAAAAGAACAAGGAAGGAAGATCCCTGCCCGTCAAAGGGGCAGTTTCTTGGTTTCTTCCAGAGCGGGTTCCGTTCCGCTCAGGGACTGGAGCTTATCTCCGAATTTTTCCAGCCGCTTGTCCGCATCGTCATATCGCGACTTTGTATTTGCAATGTGCTTGCCCACGGTGTCGAAATCATCTCTGAACTTTCTGAAGTCGATCGACAGCCGCGCAAGGTTGGTCAGGATTTCCTGGGCCCGCTCCTCGACGTGCATGCCCTTGAGGCCCAGGAGGACGGTCTGGAGATAGGCATAGAAGCTGTTAGGTGAGACGGGGATGACACGCTTCATGAAGGAGTAGTTGAGCAGCCCCTTCTCCGTATCGATGGCCTCGTCCTTGATGATCAGCTCATAATAAACGTTCTCCGCCGGAATGTACATGAGGGCGAAATCGAAGGTGCCCTCGTCCGGCAGGATGTACTTGCCAGCGATCGCGTCGATGTGTTTCTTCACATCGGCGACGAACTTCCGCTTTGCCGCTTTTCGCTCCTCCTCCGTCGCCACTTCGATGATGCGCCTGAAGTTCTCCAGGGGAAACTTCGCGTCCACAGGCACAAGGTTCTGTCCGAGCCGGATCACGGCGTCAACGGCCTCGCCGCTCCGGAAGCGGTGCTGGAGGGAAAAGTGCGCCGGCGGCAGGATCTGGGCCAGCAGATCGCCGAGGAAGAGCTCCCCCAGGCCGCCGCGCAGTTTGGGGGAACGCAGGATCTCCTGGAGGCCCGCGATGTCCTTTCCCACTTCGTAGACCTTCTTCGTCGCCTCGGAAAGACCGCCGAGCCCTTTGCTTACATCGGACACCACCCGCGCCGCGTTATCGAGCCGGGTGTTCAGGTCTCCGGTCGACTTCTGGAGCTGCTGCGTCACCTGGCCAAGATGCGTGTTCACGTGGTTCGTAAGCTGGGCGAGCTGCTGGTTGAGCGACTCTTGGCTCTTGAGCATCGCATCCGAGAGCTGGCCGCGAAGCGACTGGACCTCCTGCTGGAGCAGGGAGACGGTCGGGTCGACGGGCTTCTTCTGCGACTGGGCGATGAGCCAGAGCAGGACAAGCAGCACGGCGAAGAGAAGGATGAGGATGGCGGTGAGCATACGTCGTATTCAATGTTCAGTGGATGGATCGAGATTCCCTTTGCCGCTTTGAACGTTGCATCTGGAACGGGCTTATTGGATCTCCAGCATCCGATCGAGGGCGCGTTTCGCCTTCACGCGGACCTCGTCGGGGACCTTGACGACGTACTGCATCTTCTCCAAAGCCGCGAGCACGCTGGAGAGGTGCGTGCGCTTCATGTTCGGGCAGACCATCTTGCGCGAGAGCAGATAGAACTGCTTGTCCGGGCTGTCCTTCTTGAGCCTGTGGAGAATGCCCTCCTCGGTGCCGATAATGAATTCCTTGTTCGGGGATTCCTTGCAGAACCGAAGCATGCCTGAGGTGCTCGTGATGTGGTCGGCCATATCCTGCACCTCCGGCGGGCACTCGGGATGGGCCACGAAGAGGGCCTTCGGATGTTCGGCCCGTTCGCGCTTTACGTCATCGAGGGTCAGCTGAACATGGTGGACGTTGCAGAAACCGTCCCAGGCGATGATC
>JBAIYC010000017.1:0-4026 GCA_037916085.1 Nitrospirota bacterium
TGGGTAAGGAAGATGATGACCTGGTTGTAGGGAATGGGCGAGGTCATTCCGTTCGCCTCGTCCATGGCGTCCACGAGGACGATGCGGGTCCGCTCCTTCGGTTCCCACTTGATCCTGGGGACGAGCCGCGCGTGGACGTTCTCGGCGATCACCGCTGCCCGTTTTGCGATCTCTTCGCCTCCCTGATGATAGTGGATCAGGAAGTGCGGCGTCTCGAGCACGGTCCACTCGAACGAGGGATCGAACTTGGCATGGACCGGCCTGCTCCAAATGAGGAGTGCCGCAAGCGCCAGGTACAATAGGAATCTGGGGGGACGGTTCATGACGGAATGTGCAGCCCAATCGGAGGCCGAATGGTGTCCGCGGGCGCTGCCTTGCGGCCATTATGGTATGGGTAACGACTTTTGTCAAGAAATGCCGACAGGCGGGTCGTGACGCCAAGATGACCAAACCTTCGGTCGCGATGTGTCCGAAGCTGTTCTGAGAGGGGTTGACATCCCCGGATTGTATGCTATCTTTACATCACGCGCCCGCGTGCGGGCGAAGGTGCTTCACGATCATCCTTTTCGGGAGGTGCAAGATGAGGACTGCGGTGTCGGTACTGATGGTGATGTTCCTGGTGTTCGCTGTTGCCGGGGCGGCTCTTGCCGCGGAGATGTCCGGCGAGGTCAAGGCGGTGGATGCGGCAAAGGGAATGCTCAAGTTGTCGAGCGGCACGATGGAGACGGCATTCGACTGCGAAACAGGCTCCGTCGTGAAGGATGTGAAGGTGGGCGAAAAGGTCACTGTGGAGTACACCGAGAAGGGCGGCAAGAAGATGGCCACCAAGGTCACCCCCATGAAGGCAAAACCGAAGGCCGCGGTCGGCTGCTGATCGTTCATTCGTTCCTCGCGAAAAAAGGCGGGCAAAAATGCCCGCCTTTTTCTTTTGCTCTTCCGCTCGAGCTGGACGTGCGGATGCGGCCATTGCCTCAGAGAGGGGGCAGGGATTTCGTACAGGACGGGATGAGCAAAAGTAGCAAGCTCCGGCGGCGTTCAGGGCGGTGAAGTGTGCGGCATGCTCCGGTGTTAACGCCAAGGTGCCGCAGCCTGGAAGAATAGGCGGGAAGGGAAAAAGGAAATCGGCGCGGGAACGAGCCGACCGGACGAAAAAAAACGGTCCCGAAACTACGGGACCGCTCAGATAACCTGATCTCACGGGATAGGCGGACCGGCAGCAACAATAACGGTCATTTCCCGTGGCATTTCTTGTACTTGAGGCCGCTGCCGCAGGGGCAGGGATCGTTCCTCCCGACCTTCTTCCCCGCGTGCACAGGCTGGGGCGCCGCCGCTGCCGCGTCGCCCGCACCCACGAATGAGAGCTGAGCCATCTGGCGCTGCTGTTTCCGCTCGATGGCCCGCTCCTCGCCCTTCGCAGCCTTGACCCGGAAGAGGCTCTCGACCGTCGTCTCGACGATGCGGGTCTTCATCTCCTCGAACATCTCGAACCCTTCCTTCTTGTACTCTATGAGCGGGTCCTTCTGTCCGTAGCCGCGGAGCCCCACGCCTTCCTTCAGGTGGTCCATGGCCAGAAGGTGGTCCTTCCACTGATGGTCCACGGCCTGGAGCATGAAGATCTTCTCCAGCCGGCGCATGAGCTCGGGGCCGACCTCGGCCTCCTTGTCGCTGTAGCTCTTCTCGACAGTCTGCCAGAGGCTGTCGCGGAACTCGTCGCGCGAGAGCTTTCCCTGCTCGAGCTCCGCCGGTCGGACGGAGAACTTCGATGTCATCGCGTCGCGCAGGCCTGCCAGGTCCCAGGTCTCGGGGTAGGCGTTCTCGGGGCAGTAGAACCCGAACACCCCGTCGAAGAGCTCCTCGGCCAGGCCCAGCACCTCCTCCCGCAGGTCCTCGCTGGAAAGGATCTGGCGGCGCTGCTCGTAGATGACCTTGCGCTGCTGGTTCATCACGTCGTCGTACTCGAGGACGTGTTTGCGCATGTCGAAGTTGTGCGCCTCCACCTTCTTCTGTGCGTTCTCGATTGCCCTCGAGACCATGCGGTGCTCGATGGGCACGTCCTCTTCCATGCCGAGCCGCTGCATGAGCCCTGCGATGCGGTCGGAGCCGAAGATGCGTAACAGGTCGTCCTCGAGGGCCAGGTAGAACCGGGATGATCCCGGGTCGCCCTGGCGGCCCGACCGGCCGCGCAGCTGGTTGTCGATCCGGCGGGACTCGTGACGCTCCGTGCCCAGGATGTGGAGCCCCCCGGCGGCGAGGACCTTTTCCTTCTCGGCAGCGCATTGATCGCGGAACTGGGCGAGCGTCCGGTCCCACTCTTCCTGCGTGTACTCCTTGCCCTTGAGCTGCTGGCGCGCGAGGCCCTCGGGATTCCCGCCGAGCACAATGTCGGTGCCGCGGCCCGCCATGTTCGTGGCGATGGTCACGCCGGCGTGGCGGCCCGCCTGGGCCACGATCTCCGCTTCCATCTCGTGGTACTTGGCGTTCAGCACGGTGTGCTTGATGCCCTTCTTCTTGAGGAGCGCCGAAAGCACCTCGGACTTGGCGATCGAGATGGTGCCGACGAGGACGGGCTGGCCGGCCTTGTTCTTTTCTTCGATCTCCCGGATCACCGCACTGAACTTGCCCTTCTCGTTCTTGTAGATGAAGTCCGGGTTATCGGTCCGGATCATGGGACGATGGGTCGGGATCACCAGCACGTCGAGGTTGTAGATCTTGGCGAACTCCGGCGCCTCGGTCTCGGCCGTTCCCGTCATGCCCGCAAGCTTGCTGTAGAGACGGAAATAGTTCTGGAAGGTGATGGAGGCAAGGGTCTGGTTCTCGTTCTCGATCTTGACGGCTTCCTTGGCCTCCACGGCCTGGTGCAGACCGTCGCTCCAGCGCCGGCCCGGCATGAGCCGGCCTGTGAACTCGTCCACGATCATCACCTGGCCGTCCTTGACCACGTAGTCAACGTCGCGGTGGAAGAGCGCATGGGCCTTGAGGGCCTGGTGCACATGGTGCACGAGGTCCACGTTCGACGGGTCGTAGAGGTTCCCGGCGTTCAGGAGCTTCTCGACCCGGATGTTGCCCTCCTCGGTGAGGGCCACGGTCCGCGTCTTTTCTTCGATCGTGTAGTCCGTTTCCTTCTTGAGGCTGGGAATGATGCGGTTGATCTTGTAGTACTTGTCGGTGGACTCCTCGGCCGGGCCGGAAATGATGAGCGGGGTGCGGGCCTCGTCGATCAGGATCGAGTCCACTTCGTCCACGATGGCGAAGTTGAGCTCCCGCTGCACGTAGTCCCGCAGGTCGAACTTCATGTTGTCCCGGAGGTAGTCGAAGCCGAACTCGTTGTTCGTGCCGTAGGTGATGTCGGAATTGTAGGACTGTTGCCGCTCCTCATCGCTGAGGCCGTGCACGATCACGCCGACGGTGAGCCCCAGGAAGGAATAGACCGGTCCCATCCACTGGGCGTCGCGCCGGGCCAGGTAGTCGTTCACCGTGACCACGTGGACGCCCTTGCCCGTGAGCGCATTGAGGTAGACGGGCAGCGTGGCAACCAGCGTCTTTCCCTCGCCGGTCCGCATCTCGGCGATCGTGCCCTCGTGCAGCACGATGCCGCCGATGAGCTGCACGTCGAAATGGCGCATGCCGAGGGTGCGTTTTGCCGTCTCGCGCACCACGGCGAAGGCCTCGGGCAGGAGGTCGTCCAGCGTTTCACCGGCCTCCAGCCGCTGCTTGAACTCCGCGGTCTTGCCCTTCAGCTCCGCATCGCCGAGCGAGCCAATGCCCGGCTCCAGCGCATTGATCGCATCAACAATCGACTGGATGCGCTTGAGCTCACGCTCGTTCCTGGTGCCGAAGATCTTCTTAAGAACTGTTCCGATCATATCTGTGCTTGTCCGCGCCTCTCCGAAAGTGTTCGTCATGATAATCACTTTGCGCTGTAAATTCAAGGGAAATATGGTTCTCGACCCGTGTCGCGCGGGATTGCAGCAGTGGCGGCATCGATGATGCGCCGCAGCGGCCTTCGGTCGGCGGAAAGGTGGATTT
>JBAIYC010000018.1:0-3768 GCA_037916085.1 Nitrospirota bacterium
TCGGCCGAATCCACAGCCTCGACTACGTACCCTTCCTTCGTGAAGATCCGCTTGATCGACTCCCTCAGCGTTTCTTCGTCTTCCACGATCAGAATGCTCTTGGACATGTTCACTCCTCAACCGGCAGAGTAATGATGAATTTGGTGCCCCGATCCTTTGCGGACTCGACCTCAATGGTCCCGCCATGGTCCTTCACAATGCTGTAACAGATCGAAAGGCCCAGCCCGGTGCCGCCCGTGGGGCCCTTGGTGGTGAAAAAAGGATCGAAGATCTTGTCCTTCGCTTCGGCATCGATGCCCGATCCCGTGTCGGCGAAGGTCATCTCCACGCGGCCGTCATTCTCCTTGACCACGATGTCGAGCCGGCCGCCGTCCGGCATGGCGTCCCGGGCGTTCAGCAGGAGGTTGAGAAACACCTGTTGGATCTGGTCGGGATCGATCCGGACCGGCCGGGTCTGATGGACGTCGGTCGTTACCTCGATCTTCTTGAAGTTCTTGTCGAACCGGACCAGATCGATGGTCGTGTCGAGGATGTCGCGCAGGTTGGTCGGGACCCGTTGACGGGGATACAGACGGGCAAAGTCGCCCAGGTTCCGCACGATGCGCGCTATGCGGTTCACGTGCTGGTAGATGGTCCCCAGAGAGGCCTTCGTGAAATCCGAACCGTCCTCCGCCATCAGCTCCTGCACCAGCGAGGAGATGGAAGCCAGAGGATTGCCGATCTCGTGCGAAACGCCCGCCGCAAGCCTGCCGATGCCGGCATGCTTTGTGGCGCGGAACAGCTCTTCCTCGATCTTTTTCTTCTCCGTGATGTCTTCGAGCACCACCACGAACCCCTTCTGCGCTCCCGTGAGGCGGCTCACGTGTCCCTTCAGGACGATGGGCGGCTCGAAGTTCCTCCTGCAGGTGATCTCGCCCTCCTGGATGACCGGGTTGAACAGCTTGGGTTCCAGGCAGTTGAGAAGGTCCTTGGCCTCCTCGCCGAGAGCATCGGACTTCTCGACGCCGGTGATCATCTCCATGGAGGTGTTCCAGTAGGCCACGCGCTGCGATTCGTCAAGCGTCGCTATTCCGAGCGGCAGGCTCTCGATGATGTTGTCGCTGAATTCCTTGAGCACGGCCAGCTGGCGGTTCGCCTCGGCAAGTTCCTGCCGCGAGAGCTGCAGGTTCCGCGATATCTGGCGGATGGAGGTGGAGATCCGATGGGTCTCGTCGGGAGATAGCACCGCACGCTCCTGAAGCGCCAGCGCGCTCAGGGTCGGCCCGATGACGCCCGAGAGGACCCGCTCCGCCTCGTCGCGCAGCCGCACGAGCAGCTCCGGAGAAAGGGATTCGCGCACCAGCCGGTTCCGCTCCAGGAAGCCCCCGATGACCTCCCGAGCCTCCTCCGGACCAAGGTACTGGCCCAGCACATCCTCGATCTCCGCGAGGCTTGACGTCCGGTGCGGGACCGCAAGGTGCCGGGGCGAGAAGGATTCCACGAAGACGATCGCCTGACGCGTCTCCTCGTCGGACTGCTTCGTGAACAGGGATACGGCGACGAAGAAGAACAGGTTCAGGAACAGGCCCCAGAAGAGCGAATGGCTCCAGCGGTCGAGCTCGGCGATCCCGAAGAGCGCCGTGGGGTTCAGGAATTTCGAGCTGAACAGGGCCTCGAAGGGCCCGCCCCGCTCGATGATGCCGGCTCGCAGGAACGCCGGGATGAGCAGGGTATAGATCCAGACCGAAAAGCCCGCGATGATCCCCGCCATGGCACCCCGACGGTTGCCGCCCTTCCAGATCAGCCCAAGCAGGAGCGACGGTGCGAAGATGGTGACCGCCTCGAAGGACTTGAGACCGATGTCCACGAGGCTGTAGAACTCCCCGATGGACACCGCAAAGACATATCCCAGGCAGACCAGACCCAGGATGACGACACGCTTGGTGTTCAAGATGACGCTTCGGAAGTTCCGGATTGCCCGGAGGTCCCACAGGGTCGGCATGACAAAGCTATTCATGACCATGGTGGAGAGGGCGACCGATTCGACGATGATCATGGCGGTGGCTGCCGAAAAACCTCCGATGAAGACGATGAGCGCAAGAAGCGGATGGCCGTATTGCATGGGGATGGTGAGCACGTAGAAATCGGCAGTCGAGGGGATGTTGCCAAGGAGAAGCCCCCCGAAGGCGATGGGCAGCACGAAGATATTAATCAGGAAAAGGTAGAGAGGAAAGAGCCACACCGCCTTCTTGATGTGGTCCACCGACTCGTTCTCCACAACCGCCACATGGAACTGGCGCGGCAGGAAGAGGATGGCCATCATGGAAAGAAAGGTAAGCGACGACCATTCGAGGAAGCTCGTGACCGACCCCGGGCCGAGCTTCAGGAGCGGGGAGTACGGCCCCTCCTGGACCTTGGCGATGATGTCGCCAAATCCCCGGAAGAGCCCGTAGGTGACGAAGATCCCCGCGGCCAGAAAGGCGACCAGCTTGAACGCCGATTCGAAGGCAACGGCGAACACAAGCCCGCCGTGACGCTCCGACGCGTCGAGCCTACGGGCCCCGAACATGATGGCGAAGACGCCCAGGATGAGCGAGATGGACCAGCCAACGACATGGCCGCCCTCGGGGCGTCCCGAGAGCAGCGAAAAGGAGGCCATGATGGCCTTGAGCTGCAGGCCCAGGTAGGGCGTAATGCCGACGACCGCGACGAGCGTTACCAGGACAGAGAGGGATAGTGACTTGCCGTACCGCGTGGCGATGAAATCCGATATGGTCGTGATGCGGTATTCCTTGGAGAGGAAGATGATCTTCCGAAGCACGATCCACCAGAGGGCCGCCATGAGCGTCGGCCCGATGTAGGTGGTGAGGAAGCTTAAGCCCGAATTTGCAGCCCGGCCCACGCTGCCGTAAAAGGTCCAGGACGTACAGTAGACGGCAAGGGAGAGGGAATAGATGTACGGGTTCGAAACGAGGCTCTTCCCCGCCTTCTCCCGCCGTTCCGCGATGTAGGCGACGAAGAAGAGAAGAAGCAGGTACCCGATGACAACGGCCAGCAGCGCCCAGGGTGAGAACACTTAGCTCCCTCCGTTCCCCCGACCCTGATAGATCGATGCGAGGTACATGAGCGCAATGAAGCCCGCCCATGCAGCGAAGAGATAGGATGCCAGGTTGTCACGAAAGATGGTGAGGATCGGCCATCCGAACAGGAGGAGACCGATAATAAAGAGAAAGATCCAGATATCGCGTTTCATTTCCCTCGCCTCCGTAACCAATTTCCACACGGGCTCCTACGACGCGTTACGAATCTCTACCAGCCAGAAATCAGCCCTGCCGCAATGTGATAGGTCTTGCTATGCTACCACATGTTGTTACGAATATCCACACCAACCTCGCGGCGAAGGCCGCAATAAATCAGATAGAATTGGGTCAGAATAGGTCCCTGTTACAATTGGTACCCGATGCAACTAGAGATGCAGGTTGGAGGAGAGAACGCTCACAAGGGTCGTTATGCCGAAGATCCCAAGAAAAAGGAGCGTCAAAATGGATAGGTTTTTCTGCAGGGGCGGGACGACCTTGACCAGGCTTGGGATCCTTCGAACGGGCATCAGTGCGCCGACACCGACTCCCGTCACCGCGCCGCCGAGCACGCTCGCGTACAGAACATAACCGACGCGATGGTATTCCGGCTGAAGAACGCAGAAGGGACAGTGGTGCGAGGGGAGCTCATAGACGTAGGGACCGATGAAGGAGATCAGGGCAAGGATGCCCGACAGGAACGTGGCAACGG
>JBAIYC010000019.1:0-3225 GCA_037916085.1 Nitrospirota bacterium
GCTCTTTTGGCAGCCGGACCATGGTCCGGCTGCCGCTCTTTTCTCCAATTCCCTTGTGACGGGACATTTTGCCTTGCCGCCCCTCGAAAACGAGCGGTATCATTATTAGGGAGGCTTCTTCTTGGTATGTGGCCGCGCCGCATCATACTATTGCTGATCGTCTGCTGCTCGCTCCTTGCGGCCTGCGTACCAAAATACCCCGGTCCGGAGATGACGGATGCAGGCGTCTCCTTCGCCTTCTCGGCGCCGCAGGCGAAGAGTGTCGCCATCGCCGGGACCTTCAACTCCTGGGATACGCACAGGGACGAGCTGTCCGGACCGGACAAGAACGGCATATGGCACATCGTCCTTCCTCTCTCCGAAGGACGGTATGAATATCTTTTCATCGTGGACGGAACAAAGTGGCAACCGGACCCTGCTGTGCCGCAGGTTGACGACGGCTTCGGCGGGAAAAACTCGGTCCTCCTGATGGGGAGCGAGCCGTCGCCACTGTAACTTTTTCGAACGATCTTCGTCTAATGGGTGCACCATGAGCACAGCCGGCGCCGAAGAAGAATACGCGGTCATCCGGAAGGTCCTCGCCGGGGACCGCGAACAGTATGCAGTCCTGGTCAACCGCTACAAGGACATGGTGTACAACATCGCCTTCCGGCTGCTCGGCGACGCCGACGCTGCCAAGGACATGGCGCAGGAAGGCTTCATCGCAGCCTATAATGCGCTCGGAGATTTCCAGTTTAACTCCCGGTTCTCCTCCTGGTTGTACCGCATCGTGGTGAACAAGTGCCGCGATCACTACAGGGCCGGGAAAGAAACCGTGCCGGTGGAAGAGATCTGCGACTATGTCGCGGGACCGGAACCCTCGCCGGAGAAGGCCGCTTCCTGCCGCCAGACCGGGGACGCGGTCCAGCAGGCGCTTGCGAGCCTGCCTCCCGACTACCGCGAGGTGATCGTCCTGAAGCACATCGAGGGGCTCGATTACCAAGAGATCGCAGAGACCCTGGGCGTCTCCGTCGCGGCGCTCAAGGTGAGGGCGCACAGGGGAAGAGAGATGCTCAGAAAGCTCCTGGAGGCACAGGGGGTTGCGTTATGACGAACGGAAAAGAACAGGACAACAGGATCATCCACCGGCTGCTGGACGACGACCTCGGTCCCGAGGAGAAGAAGGCTCTCTTGGACCGTCTCGAGACCGACCCGGCTCTCCGGGAAGAGTTCGACGCTATCACAGGAGCGCTCCGTCTGGTGGAGACGAGCGAGAAGATGCAGGCGCCGCCCTTCTTTGTCGCTGAGGTGATGCGCCGGCTGCCGCCGGAAAGGGCGACCGTCGGGGCCCGCATCCGCGACTTCCTGCTCCGGGGCCGGGTGCTCAAGTGGAACATGGCAGCGGCATTCGCGGCAGCGGCCTTTGTCGCCCTGGTCGTGACCCTGGCCGTTCGCACGCCGAACGCGCCGGTCCGGACAGCGGCGGTGCCCCCGCAGGAGCAAACCGTGACGGTGACGATGCGCCTCCATGCGCCGCAGGCGCATCGCGTGGCTGTAGCAGGCAGCTTCAATAAATGGGATGACGATTCGCATATGCTCACGAAGCAGCAGGACGGGGTCTGGACGATCAGCATCCCCCTGCAGCCCGGCGAGTACAGTTACATGTTCATCGTTGACGGAAAGGCGTGGGTGACCGATCCGGATGCGGAGACCTACCGTGACGACGGGTTCGGAAACAGGAACGCCGTGGTGAGGGTCAGGACATGAAGGGGGCAGGACCGATGACCAAGACCGTTCTCGGCAGTCTTAGTATTACTCTGCTGGTCGCAGCGCTCGCACTTTTCGTTGCTGCGCCGCCCGCCGCAGCGGACTCGAACCGGATCGACGAGACGAGGATCGCTGTGGAGCGCTCCCCGCTCCCGAAGGATGCGAAGGCCGGGATCCTGGCGAAGGCAGATCAGGCCGTCGCAGCTGGCATCCCTTCCGAGGATGTCGCGATCATCATCACCCGCAGTCTTGACCAGCACGTGGAAGGCCGCCATATCGAAAAGTTCCTCGACACCGCGACGACGACAAAGGCTCAGGGTCTGCCGGTAAGGCTCCTCCTTGACTGCACCGAGCAGGGCCTCTCAAGAGGCATCCCTGTCGAGAGGATCGAAGCGGTGACAGAGCGGCGTTCCGGTCAGCTCGCCGCTGCCAGGCCGATCGTGAACAGGCTGGAGGCCCAGGGCATGAAGGCACTGCACGCGAAGGCGTCGGACGATGCCGTCGAGACCGTGGCGAGAGCAATGGAGAGATCGATCCCCCAGGACGTCATCGCGAGGACGGGAGAGAAGGTACGGGACCGCAAAGGATCGCTCGGATTGTTCAACCGGGCGGTGGATACAATGACCACCTTTGCCGCGAACGGGATGTCAACGGAGCAGGCCGCGAAAATGGTCCATACCGCCGTGGCTAAGGGCTATTCCGAGCGGGACCTGGAGGCCATGGAGCGCTACATGGCCGACGGTCTCAGGAAGAACCGCCCGATGAGCGAGATCGTGTCCGGCATGGATTCCCGCATGGAACAGGGATGGATGACGCAGAACATGCAGATGCAGCCACGGCCGGCGTCAGGACCGATGTCCGGCCCGAACCCGGGCGGCATGGGGGGCATGGGCGGAATGGGTGGCAGGCGGTGAGCGAAGAACGCCTTTCGACCTCGTCGACGGCCTTTCCAACAACATCCGCCGCAATCTTCAGCGTCTGCCGTCTCCCGCCACAAGGCCGCGGGAAGGTGCCAGATCGTTCCGCAACTGCTTGACCAGCCCTTCGAGCTCAAGATATTTGTCCGCCAGGCCCCGGCAATCGATCGGCTGAGGGCACGGCCCGGCGGTTCGATCGGAAATCCGGGAGAGCTTCATGAGCAGATGGCGTATGTCGGTGATGGACGCCGCTAGCTGACCTATTTCCTTTGCTCTCGACGGATTCCTCGCCAGGACTTCGAAGGCATGTCGGGACAGCCCGTCCAGAACCATCACCAGGCCACCGCGGTCGTTCCAATCCCTCATAGCTCCGGGAAGATCGTTTTTCCTGATCTCGAGATCCATATCCATGGCTACCTTCCTTTTCGCCTGCCAGGGCCGCTCCTGGACCGGCTACTACTGGACGAACTCGGTGTCGCGACGGTCGTCGCGCTGGGTCCTGGGCCTGTCGCCGGTCCGGAGCGGCGGTCCTTGCTGCTCGTCAATAACAGCGAGAAAAGCC
>JBAIYC010000020.1:0-7455 GCA_037916085.1 Nitrospirota bacterium
GCGAGGCCTCGCTCGCATCTGCGCGCATGGGCTGCCGCACGCTGATGCTTACGATGAATCTCGATACCATCGCCCAGATGTCCTGTAATCCCGCCATCGGGGGCCTGGCCAAGGGGCAGCTGGTGAAGGAGATCGATGCGCTGGGCGGAGAGATGGGGAAGGTCATCGACCGCACGGGCATTCAGTTCCGGACGCTCAATGCCAGCAAGGGCCCGGCGGTGCGGGGCACGCGCGCCCAAGCGGACAAGCAGCGTTACCGGATGGCGATGAAAGATATACTGGAGAAGCAAAGGTATCTCGATGTGAAGCAGGGAGTTGTCGAGCGGCTCCTCGTAGAGGATGATCGGATCGCCGGGGTCGAAATGAGCATCGGTGTCCGGTACCAGGCTGCCGCCGTTATCATCGCAACGGGAACGTTCCTGAAAGGGCTGATCCACATTGGTCTCAGCCACTATCCCTCAGGGCGTGCGGGCGAGTTCCCTTCGGTCGGTCTTGCGGAGAGCCTGCTCGGTCTCGGTTTCGAACTCGGGCGGCTGAAGACGGGCACGCCGGCAAGGCTCAATGGAAGGACCATTGACTTCTCGAAGATGAAGGCACAAGATGGAGATGAACCAGCGCCATTCTTCTCATTTACTGAGAAAATCCATCCACTGCCACAATTAGCCTGTTATTTAACACATAGTAACCCACTTACACACGAAATTATAAGAAATAGTTTGTCTCGTTCTCCACTTTATGCCGGTGTTATAAAGGGAGTAGGGCCAAGATACTGTCCATCAATTGAAGACAAGGTCATGCGGTTCTCAGAACGAGACCGTCATCAGGTGTTCTTGGAGCCGGAGGGTCTGGAGACGGAGGAATATTACGCAAACGGTGTGTCGACGAGCCTGCCTTATGATGTTCAGGTCCAGCTGTACCGTAGCATCTCGGGTCTTGAAGAGGTGGAGATAATGAGGCCGGCCTATGCAATCGAATACGACTATGCACCGCCGACCCAAATTCGCCATACCCTTGAGACGAAACGAGTGAAGGGACTTTATTTCGCTGGACAGATAAACGGTACCTCGGGGTATGAGGAGGCTGCGGCACAAGGCCTGATGGCGGGGATCAATGCGGCCCTCCGAGTTCAGAAGCGAAGGGAGCTGGTGCTTGCAAGATCGGAAGCCTATATCGGGGTCTTGATTGACGACCTCGTGACGCGTGGAACGAATGAACCCTATCGAATGTTCACGTCGCGCGCCGAGTACAGGCTGATTCTGAGGGAGGACAATGCCGACCTGCGCCTCCGCGAAAAGGGCAGGGAAGTCGGCCTCGTATCTCGGGAGGACTATCAGTGTTATTTGGAGAAGAAAAGATCGATCGACGACGAGCTCGTCAGGATCAGGAAAATACGGATCAGAGCGACGGATGAGACAAACAACGTTCTCCGGGAAAAGGGCTCGAGCGAGATCAGCGGGGAGGTTTCGCTTGAACAATTGCTCAAACGCCCCGAGATGAACTATCGGGATATGGTACGGATCTCTCCGTCACCGGTTCCCTTGCAGCGCGATGCAGCTGAGCAGGTGGAGATCCAGGTGAAGTATGAGGGATATATCCAGAGGCAGCTCGACCAGATTGAGCGTCTACGGTCCTTGGAAGAGAGGGGTATTCCGGAGGACATGGACTATGACGCTGTCACCGGCCTGGGAAGCGAGGTCCGTCAGAAACTGAAGGGGGTCCGGCCGGTTTCTCTGGGCCAGGCGTCGAGAATCTCCGGTGTCACGCCTGCTGCAATCTCGCTCCTCCTCGTGTCTCTTGAGAAGATGCGTCGGGGAGGGCAGAAGGAGACGGGGCGTGGCAAGGAATGAGCTACAGGCGCTCCTGACAAAAGGCGCGGAACTTCTCGGATTGAAGCTGTCCCAAGAGCAGGCCGCTTCGTGTTTCATCTACCTTGATGAGCTCAGGAAATGGAATCAGAAGATAAATCTTACTGCTATTACGGACGAGCGGGACATTATCATAAAACACTACCTTGATTCTTTTTCCTATTGGACCGGCTTCAATCCCCGTCCTGGCACGTTGCTTCTTGATATGGGTTCCGGTGCGGGTTTCCCGGCATTGCCGCTTAAGATTGCCTTTCCGGAGCTACACATTACCCTGGTTGAATCGATTCAGAAAAAAGCAGCGTTTCTGAGGCACATTATAAGGACACTGAACTTGTCCGGAACACAGGTGCGCGTTCAACGCATTGGAGACCTTTCTGCATCAATGGACCAGGGATTTGACGTCGTCACCGCACGGGCGTTCGCATGCATGGAAAACGCGCTTGCAGAAGGCTCTCGGTTCTTGCGGCCCGAAGGCGTGATGGTTCTCAGCAGGGGACCTGAAGAGAAGATAGATATCAAGACGCTCGGCGGTGCGGGAATGATGGTAATATCACGGGCTGAGATGGTCCTGCCGCTGTCTGATCAGCGGCGCGCCCTCTGGGTGTTAGGGAGAAAAACATGATGTTCCACGTGGAACACATTTCATTCCTGAATTCCGCCGATCATTCGAACTATATCTGTTTCCATCCGTAGTTGCTGAGTATCGTTATGCCGGAAAGTACTTTCCATATCCCACCCGAATGGAGGTTAGCCGCCGAGGAGATTGCATCGAGTGGCGGGCCGGTCATGGTCATCGGGGCTGCCGGGTCCGGGAAAACCACGTTCTGCCTCTATCTGGCGGGATACTTCTGCCGCAAGGGCTTGAGCGTCGCCTGGATTGACGCCGATCCGGGCCAGCCGTATCTCGGCCCACCTGCTGTCTTTTCGCTCGGTCGATACACGGATGCAGCTGACCTGCTCAAGCGGAAATCTCCGATGGTCATGTCATTCATTGGCAACACCAGTCCGGTCGGTCATCTGCTCGAAGCGGTCACCGCCATCCGGAAGCTTTTTCAGCGCTCACTTGTTCTTCGCCCGGACTTGGTGCTGGTAAATACTTGCGGTCTCGTGAACGGTGGAGCTGCCCGTGAGCTTGTATATCACGAAATAGACATGATTGCGCCGAGGTATGTGGTGGCCCTGCAAAAGAAGAACGAAGTCGAGCATCTCGTGGCTCCTCATGCACACCGCGCCGGCCTCCTCCTTTTTCGGTTGCCGCCCTCTCTTGATGCGAAGGTTTCTACAGGCGAGGCGAGGAAGTCCTTTCGGGAGCAACGCTTCAAAGAATACTTTCGTGGTGCGGAGTTTCAGGAAATCGCGCTGAGCGATGTTGGTATCCATGGTCCAGGTCTCGGCACGGGCGAACGGCTCGGCTTCCGGGACATCAACCTGCTTTCCAAGATCTTGAAAAGCATTGTTATCCATGCGGAACTGTGCGCCGACCGCCTCATTGTGGTCACCGATGGCGAGTATGCCGTGGAAGAGCTCTATTCAGCGAAAGAGAGATACGGCGTCCGGGAAGTCGTCGCGCTTAAACGGTCGGAACTTGATTATCTTCTGGTTGGGCTGAACGACGACCAGAACCTTTGCCTGGCGCTCGGGATTGTCCGGGAGTTCGATGTAAAGGATCTTGCGCTCCGGGTTATTACCCCGCTGGTCGATGTATCACCCGTCAGGAACATCTCACTTGGATCGCTTCGGGTCAATCCCGCCGGAGGCGAGCTAGGGCAATGGTAATGTTCCACGTGGAACAATCGAGACGAAAACGCATATTCGCTCAGTCGAGCAGCTGTCATCAGCCGTGCTTACGCTAATCGGCATTCGGGTCGCCAATAGGCGCTGTCATCTTCCATATTACTGATATCACAGGGATTATCGTCCTAATTTTTCCTTTCTTTTATCGTGTTCCTATGGTAAAGTACCCCGGTTTTTTGAACGGTGCCGGAGGACGCATGGGCCGAGTCATTGCCATTGCCAACCAGAAGGGTGGGGTCGGGAAAACGACTACCGCGGTCAATATCGCTGCATCTCTTGCTGCTGCAGAGAAGAAGGTGCTTTTGATCGACTCGGACCCGCAGGGCAACTCGACCAGCGGCATGGGAATCGACCGAAGAGACATCGAGGGCAGCACGTATGATCTCTTCACCGGCAAGCGCTCTCTGCGGGAGATCAGAAGGCAGTCGCATTTTACATGGCTTGAGATCGTTCCGGCGAGAATCGACCTGGTGGGCGTCGAGGTCGAGCTGATCCAGATGATCTCCCGGGAGCGGGTACTCCGAAAGGCGATTCAGCCCTTTCGGAACGATTACGATTATATCTTCATTGATTGTCCTCCGTCCCTGGGACTTCTGACCGTGAACGCCCTGACCGCTTCGGACGGCGTGCTGATCCCCGTACAGTGCGAGTACTATGCCCTTGAAGGACTTACCGCGCTCATGAACACCATCAAGCTGATCAAGCAGGACCTGAATCCCGACCTCCAGATCGAAGGCGTTCTCTTGACCATGTTTGACAGCAGGAACAATCTCGCGGAACAGGTTGCGGGCGAGGTGCGTAAGTACTTCGGCAGCAAGGTCTACAACACCATGATCCACCGCAATGTGACCTTGAGCGAAGCGCCGAGCCACGGAAAGCCAGTCATCCTCTACGACATCCGGTCGAAAGGGGCCCAAAGCTATCTGGAACTTGCAAAGGAGGTGCTGAGCAATGCAAAAGCAGGCGCTCGGTAAAGGTCTCGGTGCGCTCATTCCGGATCTTTCCGCGCTCGACGAGAAGGAAAAGAAATCGCTCGGCATCATGGAACTCGATGTGGACCGGATCATTCCGAACGAGTACCAGCCCCGGAAAACCTTCAGCGATGACGGCCTGAAGGAACTGGCCTCTTCCATCAAGGAACAGGGCGTGATCCAGCCGATCATCGTCCATCGCATCGGTGCGAACTACGGTCTGATCGCCGGCGAACGTCGCTGGCGCGCATCGCGGCTCGCGGGCCTCAGGACCATCCCGGCGCTGGTACGGGAGGCAAGCAAGCGGGAGTTGATCGAGCAGGCGCTCATCGAGAACATCCAGCGCGAAGACCTGAACCCGCTGGAGGCAGCGGAAGCATTCAAGCGGCTTCAGGACGAGTTCAGGCTCACGCAGGAAGACCTTGCGAAGCGTGTAGGCAAAGAGCGTTCCACCATCGCGAATTTCCTGCGGATCCTCGGACTGCCGAAGGAGATCAAGCAGCACTTGGCCAGCGGTGCGATCTCGCTTGGTCACGCCAAGGCGCTCCTGTCGCTGGAACGCCACCGTGACCAGCTTGCCGTTTCGAATGCGATCGTCAAACGAGGATTATCCGTGCGCGAGGCCGAAGCGCTGGCAGCGAAGATGAAACATCCGGCGGCGCCGAAAAGGAAGAAACCCGTTGCCGGGACGGAGTATAAGGCTGCCGAGGAACGGCTTCGTGAGTCGCTCGGCACAAAGGTGAGCATCGAAGCGAAGGCCCAGGGCGGCAGAATCGTGATCGAATACTATTCGCCCGAGGAGCTCGACCGCATCCTGGAGAAGATCGGATAGGGATCGACAAGAAGCCAAAGCTAAAGGAGTCTTGAAGGTCGCCAGAAATGGACTACTCGATACTCTTCGCGGCTTCTCTTGGTGAGAGATTGTACGGCATTCTTGGAATTTTCTAAGGAGGATTCATTCATGTTGAAGAGGACGACAGGCGTAGCCGCCGAACATGCAGAGATCACGGCGTTCCTCGGCAAAGGCACGGAGTTCAAAGGCGTGCTAAGCTTCGCGGGAACGATCCGGGTGGACGGAAAAGTGGAGGGAGAGGTCATTTCTCAGGACACGCTCATCGGGGGTGATGAAGCATTCCTCCAGGGCGAGATCTCGGTCGGCACGCTCATCCTGAGCGGGAAGGCGGTCGGCAATATCAGCGGAAGCCAGAAGGTCCATCTCTTGGCGCCGGCAGTCATCGAAGGCAACATCCGCACACCCAAACTGATCATCGAAGAGGGCGTTACCTTCGACGGCAAGTGCGAGATGGCGAGCCAGAAGAAGACCGCTGAGCAGAAGGTCGTATCGCTGACCGAGCGTCAGTAGACCAGCGCCGAGCATTGTCGCGGGCGTTCTCGTGACGCCAGGCCCCTCCGGGCGATCTTCCAGAACGATATTCGGATAAATATGCTCCTCTTTCATCTCTATCGCACTCCCGCGCTCTCGGCGTTTCAGACCGAAGGCCTCCTCGATACCGTACGGAAGGAAATTTCCCGGGACGTTGTCTCCCTCACGACTGAGCTCTGCTTCAATATCGCTGCCGCCACGCAGCCCTCGGCGGACGAAATGCGCCTTCTGCGCTGGCTTCTTGCCGAGACCTTCGAACCGGACAAGTTTTCGGATGCGAGTTTCCTCGCTTCCCCGAATGCTCCTTTGCCGGGGAAAAGCGGGGGATCTGCAAGCACGCCCCCACACAGGATTCTTGAGGTCGGGCCGAGAATGAACTTCACCACCGCCTGGTCAGCGAACGCGGTGTCGGTCTGCCATGCCTGCGGTCTTGCGAAGATCATGCGCATCGAACGCTCCCGAAGGTATCGGTTCGACCTTGCGCCGAATGCTGTTTTCTCGAAAGAAGAAGACCGGCTCGTTCTCGGCCTTCTCCACGATCGAATGACGGAGTGTCCCTACACAGAACCGCTGACGACCTTCGAGAGCGCCGCCATACCCGAACCCGTGAGGACCGTGCCGCTTCTCGAGGAAGGACGAAAGGCTCTGGAGCGCATAAATCGCGAGATGGGCCTTGGCATGGACGGCTGGGATCTCGATTATTACACGAACCTCTTCGTGAAGGAAATCAAGCGGAACCCGACGAACGTTGAATGCTTCGATCTCTCCCAGTCGAACAGTGAGCACTCGCGCCACTGGTTCTTCCGGGGAAAGATCATCGTAGACGGCGAGGAAGTCGGCGACACGCTCATGAAGATTGTAAAGGCCACCTGGGAGGCGAACAGGAACAACAGCGTCATTGCCTTCAGCGACAATTCGAGCGCAATCAAAGGCTATGACATACAGACGATCATTCCCGCGACGGTCGGCAGTCCGTCGCCTTTCTCTGAACAAAAACGGTCCTATCACGTCATTTTCACTGCGGAAACGCACAATTTCCCCTCCGGCGTCGCGCCGTTCCCCGGCGCCGAGACCGGCACGGGCGGCAGGATCCGCGATGTGCAGGCGACCGGCACGGCGGGTCTCGTGGTCGCGGGCACGGCAGCCTACTGTGTTGGTAATCTTCGCATCCCCGGCTACGAGCTCCCCTGGGAGGACCGTTCCTTCCTCTATCCCGGCAATCTTGCGTCTCCTCTTGCGATCGAGATCGAGGCCAGCAACGGAGCGTCGGACTACGGGAACAAGTTCGGCGAGCCTCTCATCCAGGGATTCACCCGTTCTTTCGGGCTCCGGTTGCCTGACGGAGAGCGCAGGGAATGGATCAAGCCCATTATGTTCAGCGGCGGCATCGGCCAGATGGACGCCCGGCATACGAAGAAATCGGAGTCGCAGCAGGGAATGC
>JBAIYC010000021.1:0-16135 GCA_037916085.1 Nitrospirota bacterium
CAGGAACATCACGAGCCTGGAGACCCGACGGTCTTCAGGCTTTTCTTTTTCCACGCACTGTGCTAACCTCCCTTCAGCAATGGTCGGAGGCCTTGCGGCACGCTATGGCTGAATATCCTGCACACGCCCCCTCGCCTGTCCTGGAGCGGATGGAGACCACGATTCCGCGCTACAAAGTCCTTCTGCACAACGACGATGTAAACAGCATGGACCACGTGGTGAAGGCGCTTCGGCACGTCTTCAAGTTCGATCTGGAGGAATGCGTGCGCATCATGCTCGAAGCGCACGACCGGGGCGTGGCCCTCTGTGCTGTGGAGCCCCTGGAGCAGGCAGAACTGCACCGGGACCAGCTTGTGTCCTTTTCGCTCGTGGCGACCATAGAACCGGAATAATGTACAACAGATGCCAGGGGACAATCAGGAAAACAGAGGAAAGTCGCCCGGGCGGGGAGCAATGAAGAAGAACAAGATCCTGGTCACCTGCGCAAAGGGCATCCCGCCTTTTCTGAAACAGGAGCTGACGGCACTGGGTTTTCCGGTCCTGTCCGAGTCGATCGCCGGGGTCGAGACCGAAGGGACGATCGACGATACACAGAAGCTGAACCTCTCTCTCCTCACCGCCCACCGAGTCCTCTTTGTGCTCAAGGAATTTCCCGCAAACAGTGCGGACGCCCTGTACCGGGGACTGTCCCGCATCTCCTGGGAGGACCTCGTTCCGGCGGACGGGCATCTCTGCGTCACCTCGAGCGTTGAGACGCCGTCGATCCGCGACCCCCGGTTCGCAAGCCTCAAGTGCAAGGACGCTATTGTCGACCGCATCAAGGAGAAGCGGGGACGGCGCCCTGATTCCGGCCCCGAGCGGGACCGTTCGGTCGTTCACCTCTACTGGAAGGACGACCGCGCTGTTGCCTACCTTGATACGTCGGGCGAATCGCTGTCCCGGCGCGGCTATCGCAAGATACCCCGGACCGCGCCCATGCAGGAGACGCTTGCCGCTGCCGTGGTCCTCTCGACGGGATGGAAGGGCAGCGGCAGCTTCATCAACCCGATGTGCGGAAGCGGGACGCTGGCGATCGAAGCGGCCCTCATCGCCCTGGACCGCGCTCCCGGCCTGCTGAGGAGCAACTTCGGGTTCATGCACGTTCCGGGATGGAACGAAGAGCATTGGCGCGGACTGCGCGACGAGGCTCGTGAGCGATCGAAGAGCGGGATCGAGGGAAGGATCATCGCCACGGACGTCGACCCCGAAGCAGTCGAAGCGGCAAGAAAGAACGCGATGACCGCGGGCGTCGACCAGTTCATCGAATTCAGGGTGTGCGATTATACGGATACCGAGGTCCCTGCCGGAGGCGGGGTCGTGGTGATGAACCCCGAGTACGGTGAGCGGATGGGTGAGGTGTCCGAACTAGAGGCGGTCTATAAGGGGATCGGCGACTTCCTGAAACAGAAGTGCCAGGGGTACACGGGCTATGTCTTTACCGGCAACGCAGCTCTGGCAAAGAAGGTTGGCCTCAAGCCGAAACGGAGCCTGCCGTTCTGGAACAGCGGCATCGAGTGCAGGCTTATGGAATACGATCTCTATGCAGGGAGTAAGAAGCAGACGCGGGGCCAGAAGGAGGCGCCTTGAGGAGCCGCGGGGAAGGGCCGTGATCGTTGACGGATGCCGACGATCACGGCGGGCACTTGGCGCAGACCGAGGTGAAGAGCGAGGTGCTCAGGTACCGGTCGCCCCGGTCGGGAAGGATGACGACGACGGTGCCGCGGTCCATGCGCTTTGCGATCTCGATGGCACCCCAGACCGCTGCGCCGCTGCTCATGCCGATGAAAAGACCTTCCCGTACCGCGAGCTGCCGCGTGGTGGTGAAGGCATTATCATCGCTTACATTGATCTTCTCGTCGGCGAAGGAGGGGTCGTAGTTCCTCGGGACGATCGACTCCTTCATGTTCTTGAGGCCCTGGATCTTGTGGCCGAGGTTTGGCTCCACGCCGACGATCCGGATCTTCGGGTCGAACTCCCTGAGCCTGCGGCCGGCGCCCATGAGCGTCCCGGTGGTGCCCATGCCCGCGACGAATGCGTTCAGCTCGCCCGTCGTCTGTTCGATGATCTCCCGCCCCGTCGTATCATAGTGGGCGCGGACGTTCGCGGGATTGTCGAACTGGTTCGGCATGAAGTAGTGGCCGCCGTTCTCCTCGAACATGCGGCGGGCCACCTTGATGGCGCCATCGGTGCCCTCGCCGCCCGGCGAGAGGACGAGCTCGGCACCGAAGGCCTCGAGGATCTTGCGTCGCTCCAGGCTGACGCATTCAGGCATGGCCAGGACGACCTTGTAGCCCAGGGCGGCTCCGACCATGGCCAGGCCGATGCCGGTGTTGCCGGAGGTGGCCTCGAGGATGGTGTCGCCCTTCTTGAGCAGGCCGGCACGCTCCGCATCGCGCACCATGGCAAGGGCGATGCGGTCCTTCACCGAGCCGCCGGGATTATTCCCCTCGAGCTTCGCGAAGATGCCCACCTTCGGGTTCGGGCTCAGCGTTTCGAGCCTGACGAGAGGCGTATTGCCGATGCTGTCGAGAACTCCCATGGCCTTCCTTATCCCCTGAGAACGAAGGGGACTATAACAGATTTTCGGGGGATTGCAAAGAGGTTTCGCGGCCTCTCCCGCGGACAGTTTCGTCTTGCGCATCCCCCGGTCCTGTGGTAGAGTTTTTCATGCCTCTCGTTGATACACAGAATCGGCGCATCGACTACCTCCGCGTATCGGTCACCGACCGATGCAATCTTTCCTGCGTCTACTGCAAGCCCCGGGGGATGATGCGCGTTCTCCCGCACCATGATATCCTGCGGTACGAGGAGATCCACCGGCTGGTCAGCGTGGCGGTACGGCTCGGGATATCCCATGTGCGGATCACCGGCGGCGAGCCGCTTGTTCGGCGCGGGATCCTTCCGTTTATCTCTTCGCTCCGGGGAATTTCAGGCATCGAAGACATCAGCATTACCACCAATGGGCTTCTGCTCGAAGAGATGGCAGTGGGGCTCCGGGAGGCCGGCATCGGCCGCCTGAACGTGAGCCTGGACACGCTGCGGCCAGCGCGCTTTGCCGGGATCACCGGCACGGATGCCTGGGAGCGCGTGTGGCGGGGGATCGAGAAGGCCGTCACCTGTGGCTTCACTCCGGTCAAGATCAATGTGGTCCCGATGCGGGGTGTGAACGACGACGAGGTCGCGGACTTCGCGCGACTGACCTGGGAACGGGCCGTACACGTGCGGTTCATCGAGCTCATGCCCATTGGCGCCGGCTGCAGCGGGGGCGGAAAGGCCTGCGTGCCGTCGCTGGAGGTCCGGGCCGCGATCGAGCGGGAGCTTGGCCCGCTCGAAGCGGCGGAGCAGGGAATGGGCGCGGGGCCGGCGCGGAACTTCCGGCTCGCCGGCGGGAAGGGCATCATCGGGTTCATCAGCCCCATGAGCCAGCACTTCTGCGCGTCCTGCCGGAGGCTCCGGCTCACGGCGGACGGCAAGATCAGGCCCTGCCTCCTTTCGGACACGGAGATCGACGTCAAGTCGCCGCTCCGGGGCGGCTGCAACGACGAGGAACTGGTAAGGCTGCTCAAGGCAGCGCTCGCGATCAAGCCTGCGCGGCACTATATCGCCGAGGCGCCTGAAGGATGCTTCGAACGGACGATGTCGAGGATCGGGGGGTAGATGCCGGCGGCGAGCAACAAGCGACGGACTGCGAGGCGGGGAAAACTGACGCACTTCGACGAACGCGGCTCCGCGCGGATGGTTGACGTATCTGCAAAGGCCGAGACTGCGCGCGAGGCCTCGGCAGGCGCGCGCGTGACCATGGAACCGGCGACGTTCCGGCTCATCGTGGACCGGAAAATTTCCAAGGGCGACGTGCTCGGCGTGGCGAGGCTGGCGGGCATCATGGCCGCCAAGCGGACATCCGAGCTCATTCCCCTTTGCCATCCCCTTGCGCTCACGGCCGTCGATGTCGATTTCCACGCCGATGCGAAGGCCTCGGCCGTCGATATTGTTGCGACCGCGAGGACCCTGGACCGCACCGGCGTCGAGATGGAGGCGCTTCTTGCTGCTGCGGTCGCCGGGCTGACCATCTACGACATGTGCAAGTCCGCTGACCGGTCCATGATCGTGACCGATATCCGCCTTCTCCGGAAGGCCGGCGGCAAGAGCGGGACCTTCGTGCGCAAGGAATAGGGGCGGCGAAGGGACAGGGCAGGAGCGAAGGACGGGGCCGGCACGGCTTCGTCCTTTTTTCATTCCGGCGTCGCGGAAACGCCGCTCTTGCCGGGAGGAACGCAGGGCATCTCGGGAGGCCGCATTCTTTGAGGGAGGCTCCGGATTGCGCCGGAGAGCCCCACGGGAGCAGTGATCCTATGGCTTGGAAACTGGATGAAAAGCAGACCGCCGGGGAGGAGATCGCGAATGTCACCACCCATATGGTCGGCGCGGCCCTGGGTATCGCGGGTCTCAGCGTCCTCGTGGTCGGAGCTTCGCGCCACGGGGACGTCTGGCGGATCGTGAGCTTCAGCATCTACGGCCTGACGCTGGTCTTGCTCTACCTGGCATCGGCCTTCTATCACGGTGCGCGCTCGCCTCGCCTGAAGCATCTCCTCCGGCTCTTCGATCATGCGGCGATCTATCTCCTCATCGCCGGCACCTACACGCCCTTCACGCTGGTCAGCCTGCGGGGCCCCCTGGGGTGGACGATCTTCGGCCTCATTTGGGCCCTCGCGACCGCTGGGGTGCTTCTGAAGGTGTTCCACTTCGAGCGCGTCCATTTCCTCTCCACGGCGCTCTATCTTGCTATGGGATGGCTGGTCGTGATCGCGATCAGGCCGGTCATCGATGCTGTGAGCATGCGGGGACTTCTATGGCTTGGCGCAGGAGGCCTGGCCTACACGTTCGGTGTCGTCTTCTATGTCTGGCGCCGCCTTCCCTATGCTCACACGGTCTGGCATCTTTTTGTTCTTGCCGGCAGCGTCTTCCACTTCTTTGCCATCTTCTTCTATGTTCTGCCGCCCCGGTGAGCGCATGGGCGTTGCATCTGCCGCGGTGAAGGTGTACGATGCTGTCATGCCGTCGTCCATGGACATCCGCGACGAGGAAAAGCGACTGCGCAGGCTGCGGCTCGCAGTCGATCTTACCCAGGCGGTCCTGATGCAGTCGGACCTGACGCTCCGGGAGGCCTTCGATATCATGGCGGACGCGAGGAAGGCCGCCCTTGCCCTCTTCCCCGACAAGGGCGACGTCTACGACCTCATCTACGCTCCAAGGCTCATGCGCATCGTCCGCGAGCGCTTCGTGATCCCCGGGGGCAAGGGGACATGAGGACCGTCGCCACCGCCGACGAGATGAGCTCCCTCATAGGCCCCCTTCGCAGGGAGGGACGGTCCATCGGTCTCGTCCCGACCATGGGTTTTCTGCACGAGGGTCATCTGTCCCTCATGACGAAGGCGCGGGAGGAGAACGACGTCGTCGCAGCGAGCATTTTCGTGAATCCCACCCAGTTCGGGCCGAAGGAGGACCTTGCCCGCTATCCCCGCGACATGGACGGCGACCGCAAGAAATGCGAAACGGCCGGTGTCGATCTGCTGTTCCTCCCGACGGCAGAGGAGATGTACCCGGAACAGCCATCGGTCTTCGTGAACGTGGAGGGCATAAGCTCGGTCCTCGAAGGAGCCGTCCGGCCGGGACATTTCCGGGGTGTGGCTACCGTAGTGGCAAAGCTCTTTCACATCGTTCAACCGGATCGCGCTTACTTCGGTCAGAAGGACTATCAGCAGTGTGCCGTCATCCGACGAATGGTGAAGGGCCTCAATATGGGCGTCGAGGTCGTCGTGATGCCGACCGTTCGGGAACCCGACGGGCTTGCCATGAGCTCGCGGAACAGCTACCTGTCGCCTGACGCGCGGCGGAGGGCTGCCTGTCTCTACCAGGCCCTTCGTGCAGGCGAAGAGCTTGTTCGCGCCGGCGTGCACGAGCCGGAAAAAGTACGGCAGAAGATGCGGGCAGCACTTCTTGCCGAGCCGGGCGTCGAGATCAGTTATGCCGAGGTCTGCGACCCGGACACGCTTGCCCCGCTGGAGAGAATGCAGGACAGGCTGGTGCTTCTGGTTGCTGCGAGGATCGGCACGACGCGCCTGATTGACAACCTGCTGATCTTGTGATAGGGTTGCTGAACGTCGCCCAAGCGGCGCCGACGAAAGCTGACGGGAGCAAGGAACGGGAATCGAGACCATGGGAGTGCGGAACCATCAGAGCCGTCTGAACGATATCCTGAGCACCGCCCGGGTCGTCGTGTCGCAGCTCGATCTGGGGAAAGTCCTTGCCGTCATCCTGCGAAAAGCCCTCGACGTGAGCGGCATGAAGGCCGGCAGCATTGCCCTCTACCAACCCGAGACGAACAGCCTTCGCATCCATGCCCACCGCGGGTTCAGCCGGAACTTCATCGCAGACCGAGAATGGATCGTCCGTCCGGGCGGACTGACCGACCGCGTCCTGCGCGCCAAAGGCATCACCGTCATCAACAACACGACTAACAAGTCCTTCTTCTCGAATCCCCGCGCCGTGGACGAGGGCATCAAGTCCCTTGTCTGCGTTCCGCTCGTCCACCAGAAGACGCCCCTGGGGATCCTCTATGTCGATGATTTCCGTCCTCGCAGGTTCAGCACCGAGGACCTCCGGGAGCTTGCGATCCTGGCCTCTTTCGCCACCGTCGCCATCAGCAACGCACGGCTCTTTGGCGAGGTGCAGCAAAGGGCGATCACCGACGGACTGACGGGACTCTTCAACCGGAGGTACTTCGAGGACATCCTGTCGCGGGAGTTCCAGCGCTCGGAGCGGCACGGCAGGGAGTTCACCCTTGCGCTGGTCGATGTCGACAATTTCAAGCAGTACAACGACCGGTACGGGCATCAGGCGGGAGACGAAGCGCTTGCCACGCTCGGCGCCTCCATCCGGAAGGCCATCCGGAGCACGGACCTCGCGGCGCGCTACGGCGGCGATGAGATGGCCATCATCCTGCCGGAAACGCGGCTGGAAAAGGCCTACGGGCTTTTTACGAAGCGCTTCACTGCAGAGATCGAGAGCGGGTTCCGTGACCTGTTCCGCGTCCGGCAGGCGCTCACGGTCACCATCGGCATTGCGTCCTATCCTCAGGACGGCGTGACGGCCCGGGAGCTCGTTCTGGCCGCCGACCGCGCACTCCTGGACACCAAGAAGCACAAGCAGGAACGCCGGATCGGGTGCGCCCGCCCGGTGGTCCTGGGCGCGGCCTGACCTACACCATCACGACCTCGAACTGTTCCTGGTGCATGTTCGGATCGGCCTTGATGACGATCTTCTTCCCGAACTCCTTCTCCAGTTCTTCCACGCCCTGACGTTCCTCGTCATAGAGCATGTCGGCCACCGAGGGATTGACCGTGACCAGTGCCTTCTTCTCCTCGGACCGGCCGAAGGCCTTCTGGAGCTCCCGGAAGACCTCATAGCACACGGTGCGGCTGGATTTGATGAAGCCCCGTCCGTCACAGTAGGGACAGGTGTCGCAGAGCGCCCGGCCGAGGCTTTCCCGGATGCGCTTCCGGGTCATCTCGATCAGGCCCAAAGGCGATATGTGGGAGATCGTCGTCTTTGCCCGGTCGTGGGACAGCGCCTCCTGCAGGGCCTGGTAGACCTTCCGCCGGTTGTTCTCATGCTCCATGTCGATGAAGTCCAGGATGATGATGCCGCCGATGTTCCGGAGCCGGAGCTGGTAGGCGATCTCGCGCACTGCCTCGAGATTGGTCTTCAGGATCGTGTCTTCGAGGGAACGCTTGCCCACGTACCTGCCCGTGTTCACGTCGATGGTGGTGAGCGCCTCGGTCTGGTCGATGATGATGTAGCCGCCCGACTTGAGCCAGACCTTCCGTCCGAGCGCGCGGGAGATCTCGATCTCCACACCGTGGTGCTCGAAGATCGGATCGTCGCCGTCGTAGTGCCGCACGCGGCGCGCGAGGGCGGGGATGTAGGACTCCACGTATTCCCGGGCGCGCTGGTATTCGCTTTCGGCGTCGATGACCATCCGGTCCACGTCGCTGGTGAAGGCGTCGCGGATCACGCGGAAGACCAGGTCCAGCTCGTTGTGCAGGAGCGACGGGGAGGCGACGCGCTCGCGCTTCCGCTGGAGGTTCTCCCATATCCTGCCCAGGAACTCGATGTCCGTGCGGATCTCGTCCTCGCTCCGGCTCTCGCTTGCCGTCCGGATGATGTAGCCCATGCCGGGCCGGCGGAGGGACTGGACGATCTCCCGGAGCCGCTTCCGCTCCTCGCCGTTCTCGATCCTGCGCGACACGCCGATATGGTTCACGCCCGGCATGACCACGAGGTACCTGCCCGGAATGCTCACGTACGTCGTGACCCGCGCGCCCTTGGTGCTGATGGGCTCCTTGGCGACCTGCACCACGATGTCCTGTCCCTCCTGCAGGAGGTCCTCGATCTGGGTGCCGTGGGACTTCTTGCGCTTCGTTTCCACCTCGAGCTCGAGCCCCTCGTCCTCCATCATCGGGGCGTACTCCGAGGCGCTGTCGAACACGTCGCCCACGTAGAGGAACGCTGACTTCTCCAGGCCGATGTCGACGAAGGCGGCCTGCATGCCCGGCAGGACCTTCATCACCTTTCCCTTGTAGATGTTCCCGGCCACGCCGCGGTCCTTGCGGCGGTCGATGAAGATGTCGGTGACGAGGCCGTTCTCGAGGAGGGCGACGCGAGTCTCCTCCCTCCCCGCATTGACGATGATCTCAGATGACATATTCGCTCCTTGGTCCCAAACTTATGAGTGACCCCTCCGCACCAGGGAGGGGAACGATCGCTTCGCTGCGGCTCATTGTATAACAGATGCCGGGGACAACTCAAGAAAGAAAAGGACGATGTCTGGCCGTCGGCCTCCCGCTCGTGTATAATGGTCACGGTCCGCGGCAGGGACCGGCTGGGGAGGACGGCATCCGACCATGAACCGCGAAAGGATCATTGCACAGTTCGACATCCCGGGAGCGCTCGAGTCCTGCGAGCCCTTCGGCGCGGGGCTCATCAACGAGACCTGGCGCTGTTCGTTCCGGGCTGGGGGGGCCGTGCGCCGGTACCTGCTCCAGCGGATCAACCGCGGCGTCTTCGCCCGTCCCGAGCTTGTCATGGAGAACGTGGAGACCGTGACCTTCCATCTCGCGGCGCGGATCCGCAGGGAGGGTGTCGCCGATCCGGCTGCCGCTTCGCCGGTCCTTGTCGGCGCACGGGGGGGAGGGTTCTCCGTTGTCGATGACCAGGGCGGGCACTGGCGCATGTTCATCTTCCTCGAAGATGCCGATGCCTTCGACGCTGTTCGGGACGAGCGCCATGCCCATGAGGTCGGACGCTGCCTCGGCAGGTTCCAGACGCTTCTGTCCGATCTTCCGCCCTCGCGGCTCCATGATACGCTCCCCGGCTTCCATCATACGCCGGTCTATCTCGCCGATCTCGATGATGTGGCCCGGAAGGACCGGCTCGGAAGGGCCGGCCAGCTGCGGCAGGAGCTCGCGTTTGTTGATCGCCACCGCCGGCTCGCGCCGCTCATCGTCGATGCCGTGGCCGCGGGCAGGGTGCCGGTCCGCGTGGTGCACAACGATCCCAAGGTGAACAATGTCCTGATCGACCGCGCAAGCGGCCGCGCCCTCTGCCTCGTGGACCTCGACACGGTGAAGCCCGGGACGGTGCTCTTCGATCTCGGCGACTGCGTGCGCTCCGCGGCCAACCCCGCCGGCGAGGACGCCGCCGACCTTGCAGCGGTCGCCCTCAACCGGGCGTATGCAGACGCGATCACGCGGGGCTATCTCGAAGAAGCAGGCGGTTTCCTGACCGCCGCCGAGCGGGACATGCTCCCCCTCGCGGTCAGGGTGATCACCTTCGAACTGGGCATCCGTTTTCTCGCCGACCACCTTCGCGGCGACACCTACTTCCGTATTTCCCGACCCGACCAGAACCTGCACCGCGCCCGCGTCCAGCTCCGGCTGCTCGCCAGCATGGGCGAGGCGGGGATGTGACCGGCGGTGTGCTATACTTGTCGTGACAAGGCCGTACCGCCTCGGACTGCTGGTCTCTCACCCATGCCAACGCCGATACGCCTGACGGTCGGAAAGGTTGTCCTTCCCGCAGAGCTGTTTGACACGGCCTGCGCCCGCGCTGTCGTTTCCGCGCTTCCTCTGGCCTTGCGTCCGAACGAATGGGGCGACGAGTTCTATTTCGAGATCCCCGTGGCGCTGCCGTCCGATGAGACGGCAACAACGAAGGTGAAGGCTGGCGAGATCGGCTACTGGCCGCCGGGAAGGGCGCTTGCCGTGTTCTTCGGTCCCACGCCCATGAGCACCGGTGAGGACCCCGTGCCGGCAAGCGAGGTGAACATCGTCGGAAGGATCACCGGTGATGCCCAGCTGCTTCGAAAGGGAAAGGGGGCACAGGAGTTCCGCATCGAAAGGGTGTGATGAAGCCGGACGGCGTGACAGGACAGGAAATACCGTTTCGTGCAGCATTCCCGGCCGAGATCGCTCTTCAAACCCCCTTGCCCCAAAGAGCACAGAGATCGCGGAGAAATGGCCTAAAGGGCTCATCTGTCATTTGCCCGGTGCCCTCGGCGACCTCTGTGCGAAATGTATGTTCAGGTGACCATGATTTCTCTCGAAGACATCCAGGCTGCTCGTGAACGCATCGTTTCCTTCATCCACCGCACCCCGCTCATCCTGTCAAATTCTCTGAGCCTTCTCACGGGCGCCGAGGTCTACCTGAAGCTCGAGAACCTCCAGAAGACCGGCTCCTTCAAGGTGCGGGGAGCATTCAACAAGCTGCTTTCCGTGCAGGAGACGCGCGTCATCGCGGCGTCCATGGGGAACCATGCCCAGGCGGTGGCCTACGCCGCGGGGAAGCTGGGGAAGAACAGCGTGATCGTCATGCCCGAGGCCGCGTCGCTGGTCAAGCAGGAGGCGACCAGGGGATACGGCGCCGAGGTGGTGCTCCGCGGCGAGCGGTTCGGAGACGCCCTGGACTACGCCCTCACGCGGAAGGACGCGCTCTTCATCCATCCGTTCGATGACGACGAGGTGATCGCCGGCCAGGGCACGATCGGCGTCGAGATCTGCGATGATCTCGGGGACATCGACGCGGTGCTCGTCCCCGTGGGCGGCGGCGGGCTCGTTGCCGGCGTAGCGGCGTCGGTCAAGGCGCTCGCGCCCCGCACGGAGGTCATCGGCGTTCAGGCCGCCTCGGCAACCTCGGCCTGCGTCTCCTTCGGCCGGCACCAGGTCTGCGAACGCGTGCCGGGGCCGACCATTGCCGACGGAATCGCCGTGGGCAAAGTGGGCGAGCGTACGCTGGCGCTGATGACGGCGAACGTGGACAGCATGCTGACGGCATCGGAGGATTCCATCGCGCGGGCGATCCTGCTTTTTCTCGAAAGGAAGAAACTTGTGGCCGAGGGAGCAGGCGCCGTGCCGCTGGCAGCGCTCTTGGAGAACCCCGAGCGGTTCCGCGGCAAGCGGGTCGTCCTGGTGGTGAGCGGAGGGAACATCGATTTCACGCTCGTGGACCGGATCATCCTGAAGGGCCTTGTGACGTCGGGCCGCATCGGCATGTTCTCCGTGGTCATCGACGACGTGGCCGGCAGCCTTCACGCGGTCACCGGGGTGCTCAGTGCGCAGAAGGCGAACATCCTCGACGTGGCCCATGTCCGCCTCGGCAGCGACGTGCCCATCGGACGGACGAAGGTGGTCTTCACCGTGGAGGTTCGGGGCAGGGAACATCTTGCCGATGTGTTCAAGGCGCTTCGGGACAAGGGATACGAGGCGGGAGAGGCATGAGGGGCTAGGGAGCCGAACGATCCTTCTCCGATAGGTTGTTATACTAATGTCAGGAAGTATGAAGAGGGATCCGGGGTCCCCGGGAGGGCAGTATGAGCACCTTTCTTATCATCGTTGCCGTCGTCGCGGCGGTCTATATCTACGCTGCCGTTGCCCATTACTACGGGTTCAAGAACTGGTACCCGATGTGCGGCTGCAAGGGCGGCATATGCGAGACCAAGAAGCCTGCGGAGAGCGGGACTTCTGCGGGCCAGGAACGGTCCTGACCCGTATGGACCGTATACGAGCTTCCCTGTCGCCTATAGCTTTACCCGCGTCAGTTTCACCACCACGTCGTTCTTCTTCTCTCCCTTGTCATAGAGTGTCCACGTGTGCGTGATGCTGTCCTTGCCATCGACGGCGATGGTCAGTGCGTGCATGTGCATCTCGTTCAGCGAGACAAGGCCCGGAGCCGTTTCGGACAGGACGAAGGAGAGGTCATTCCCGCCGGGGTTCTTGAGCTCCATGTGGGGCTGGTTCCCGAGAGAGCAGTAGTGAGTCATGGCCAGTCTCCCGTTGTAATCATGATAGACGGTGACCATCTCGTGCGATGTTCCCGCGGCGAACCGTTCCACGACGGCGTTCCCCGCCGAGGTGAGCTCATAGGTGACCCTGAACTGCTCCAACCCTTTTCCCATGTTCGCGCTGCCTTCCCAGGTGCCCACGAATCCCTTCATCCTGTCGAAGTCCTTCGAGTGGGTAACGGGAGGGCCCATCTGCTCTCCCGCAGAGGCTCCGAGGGAGCTCAGTGCCAACACCAAAAGGATAACGAGAGTGAATACCGCGATCTTTTTCATGATGTACCCTCCATCGTGTCTGTCAAGTCTCTTTGATAATGATACATCATCTCCGGATAACTTGGCGATGACGGAGCCCACCGATCGTTCCTGACGCCTGCCGATCGTTTCTCTCCTCGAGCCGGTCCGACGCGAGCCCCTGCTCTCCAGCCCCGGCGGGGGGAAGTCTCTCTTTTCACTCCAATCCCGTTGACACACTCTCTCCGGCAAATTATAATGAAATCCTGTTCCTTCCCATCCCCAAGTTCCCGTTGCGCAAAGCGTTCCGGAGGCTGACACCGTGGACAAGGACCTCACGCTTGGCATCGACATCGGCTCCGTCAGCGTCAAGACGGCGCTCCTGGACCGCCGCGGTTCCCTGCTCGCCGACTTCTACACCCGCATCAAGGGCGACCCGCTCAAGATTCTCGAAGAACAGCTCACCATCCTGGCCCAACGCTGGCCAGAATCGCGTTATGCCGCTGCCGGCATCACCGGCAGCGGGGGCAAACAGGTCGCGTCTTCCCTCGGCGCGCTCTTCATGAACGAGATCCTCGCCCAGGCCGCCTTTGCAGGGGCCTTCCATCCCGGCGCCAGGACCATCATCGAGATGGGCGGCGAGGACGCCAAGCTGATCGTCCTGGGGAAGAGCGGCTCGGGCGCGGTGATCGAGGATTTCTCGATGAACGCGGCCTGCGCAGCGGGCACGGGCTCCTTCCTCGACCAGCAGGCGAACCGCCTCCAGCTCACCATCGAGGAGTTCGGGGCCATCTCGCTCCGCTCCGAACGGCCGCCGGCCGTTGCCGGCCGCTGCAGCGTCTTCGCCAAGAGCGACATGATCCACCTCCAGCAGATCGCGACGCCCGACCACGACATCGTTGCCGGGCTCTGCTTTGCCATGGCGCGGAACTTCAAGGCGACGGTAGGCAGGGGAAAAGCGTTCCCCCTGCCGGTCCTGTTCCTCGGCGGCGTTGCAGCGAATCCCGGGATGGACCGCGCCTTCCGGGAAGTGCTCGGGCTCGGACGCGACGACCTCCAGGTGCCCGATCACTTCAATACTTCGGGGGCCGTGGGCGCGGCGCTGATGGTCCGGGAGCGTCGGAGAGAAGCTCCTGCCTATCGGGGACGGGCGGGTCTCGGATCGCACCGGGAGCCGCAACGGGCGGGCCGGGGAAATGACACGCCGCCGCTCAACCTTCCGAAGCATATCATGCCGAATCCTGACCACGATGCCGCGGCCGGTGGTGACGGGTTGATCGATGCCTACCTGGGCGTCGATGTGGGCTCGGTCTCCACGAACGTCGTGGTCATCGACCGGGACATGCGCGTTCTCTCGAAGCGCTATCTTCCGACGGCAGGCCGGCCTATCGAGGCGGTGAAGCAGGGGCTTGCCGAAGTCGGTGCCGAGGTGGGGCACAAGGTCCGGATCCGGGGAGCGGCGACGACGGGCTCGGGCAGGTACCTGACCGGCGACATGATCGGCGCCGACGTTGTCAGGAACGAGATCACGGCGCAGGCCACGGCGGCAGCGGCGATCGATCCTGCCGTGGACACGATCTTCGAGATCGGCGGCCAGGACTCGAAGTTCATCAGTCTTTCGGGCGGCGCCGTGGTGGACTTCGAGATGAACAAGGCCTGCGCGGCCGGCACGGGTTCCTTCCTCGAAGAGCAGGCCGAGCGTCTCGGCATCTCCATCAAGGGCGATTTCGCGGACCGCGCCTTCTGCTCCGGCTCTCCCTGCGGCCTGGGCGAGCGCTGCACCGTCTTCATAGAATCCGATCTCGTCCATTATCTCAACAAGGGTTCGGGAACGCCGGACCTCACCGCCGGACTCGCCTATTCCATCGTCCGGAACTACCTGAACAAGGTGGTCGGCACGAAGCGCGTGGGCGAGCGCATCTTCTTCCAGGGAGGGGTGGCTGCGAACAAGGCGGTCGTTTCCGCGTTCGAACAGGTGACCGGCCGGCCGGTCACCGTCCCGCCGCATCACGAGGTGACCGGCGCCATCGGCGCGGCCATTCTCGCGCTCCGGGGGCAGAACGGGAAACCGTCGTCCTTCAAGGGCTTCGATCTGTCGAAGCGCTCCTATAGCGTGTCGACCTTTCCCTGCTCGGGGTGCGCCAACCGCTGCGATATCCGGAAAGTGAGCTTTGAGGGAGAACAGCCGCTCTTCTACGGGAGCCGGTGCGAAAAATACGATGTCAGGAAACGGGACGGCGAGGACAAGCTTCCCGATCTCTTTACGGAGCGCGACCGGCTCATGGACGAGGCGGTGACCGCCAAGCAGCCCGAGGACGGCCCGGTCATCGGCATCCCGCGGATGCTCTATCTGAACGACGAATTGCCCTTCTGGCGGACCTTCTTCGCCGAGCTAGGCTATCGAACGGCCTTGTCCGACCGCACAACACGGGCCGTGGTGACCCGAGGCCTCGAATGCTCGGCAGCCGAGACCTGCTTTCCGGCGCGCGTTGGCCTGGGGCATGTCGCCGATCTTGTTGAGAAGCGGGTGGACATCCTCTTCCTGCCGAGCTTTGTTCGGTTCCCGTCCCTGCACGGCGCGGCAGAGTACTCCCAGGCATGTCCCTACGCCCAGGCGCTTCCCTATCTTGCGAAGGCAGCCATGCATTTCGGGGAGGTCAGGATACTGGATTCCGTCCTCCGGCTCCACGACGACCGCCACGCCAGGGCGAGCTACCGCGCGGTGGCCAGGGCCCTCGGAAAGAGCGCCCGACACGCCGAGCGGGCGGCAAGGCTCGGACGGCAAGCCCAGGAGGGCGCCGAGCGGAGCGTCCACGAGCGCGGCCGGCAGGTCCTGGCCGGACTCGGGAAGGACAAGCGGGCGCTCGTGCTCTTCGGCAGGAGCTACAATGCCTGCGACCCCGGCATGAACCTGAACCTGGCGGCCAAGGTGCGGGACCTCGGTGTCCAGGCGATCCCCCTCGACTTCCTTCCTCTCCACGACTCGGACCCTTCAGGCATGGATGACATGTACTGGCGCTCGGGCCAGAAGATCCTGGCGGCTGCGCGGTACCTCAAGGACCATCCGAACCTGCATCCTCTGTATCTCACGAACTTCGGGTGCGGGCCTGACTCCTTCATCTCCCATTTCTTCAAGGACGAGATGCACGGAAGGCCCTTCCTGCAGCTTGAGATCGACGAGCACAGCGCCGACGCAGGAGCCGTGACGCGGATCGAGGCCTTCCTGGACAGCCTGCGGAACGCGAACGGGGGAGCGCCGAGGCGGTCCTTCGAGGTGCGTACGCCGGTACCTGCGGGGCGTCGGAAGGTCTATCTTCCGCCCATGACCGACCACGCACACGCGCTCGCCGCGGCTTTCCGCGCCTGCGGCGTTGACTCCGAGGTGCTGCCCGAGTCGGACGACGAGACGGTGCGGATCGGCAAGCAGCACAGTTCGGGCCGGGAGTGCTTCCCCCTTGCGCTCACCAC
>JBAIYC010000022.1:0-2796 GCA_037916085.1 Nitrospirota bacterium
CGTCCCAGGAGCGGACCTATGAGATTTCTGGGGCACCCGTCAAGGTCTAAGGCAGCGTCCCGAGGGGCGCACGCGAACTGTCTGAGGCCGCAGGCCGAGTTTTGGGGGCCTTAGACGGGTCAGAAATTTCATTGTCGCCCCTGCACCACTGGGCTCCGATCCTTAAGGAAGAGGTCATTCTAATCGCTCACGGAGCCCGTGATGCCGGGCTGGATTCGCTCCTGGATTCAGGACGAGAAAGGGATGTGCAAAAAACGAAACACGGGAGCGCTCCGATAGAGAAGTCTATATATTCACCCTCAATGTGGAGAAGAGCCATAATTCCTAATTCTTTCTTTTCTTAGAATGTTATGCTCGCCTACAGGATAGAGGAAGAGGAGGGGATCGTTCTCATCGAGCCTTCAGGTCCGATCACGCGGCGGGATCTTGAAGCGCTCACCAGGGACGTGGACGGCTACGTCAGGAAGCAGGGGATCATCAGGGGGCTCATCGTCCATACGCGGTCCTTCCCGCGGTGGCAGGACCTCGGCGCGTTCCTCAAGGACATGAAGTTCGTCCTTGCTTATCAGCGCAGGATCCGGCGGGTCGCGTCGGTCACGGACTCGGGCCTGCTCACGCTGGTCCACGGCATCGCTCGCCATGTCTTCTCCCCCGAGCTCCGGCATTTCTCCTACGGGGACGTGGAAGCGGCGAGGAAATGGATAGGGGAGAAGCGTGACGAGGAAGTTCGGAGCAAGGACACTGCGTCCGGGGAAGAATGATAAAGTCATGGCCTCTTCTCCAACTAATGGGTTTTGGGGGAATGCATGCCCTACAGCACGGAGCTTGAAGAGAGGATCGACGCCGTCACGAAGCGCTGGAAGGACCTGGGCAAGAAGAAGATGTTCGGCGGCGTCGGCTACCTCCTCCGGGGCAACATGTGCTTCGGCATCTGGAAGGACTTCCTGATCGTCCGCATGGAGAAGGACCGGGCGGGGGCGAGCCTCCGGCAGAAGAACGTCAGGCCCTTCGACATCACCGGGACCGTCATGGCCGGATGGGTCATGGTGGCGGAGGCGGGGTGGAGGCGCGCGGCAGGGCTTTCAAAGTGGCTCGAGACCGGCAAGGAGTTCGCAGCGTCCCTGCCGGAGAAGACGGGGAAGTCAACGAGGAAGAAGACGAAGACGCTGCGGGACTACCGGGGGTGATAAGATAATAAGGAGAAGTGAGCATGAAGAAGGATGAGGAACGCGGTATCCTGTTCTTACTTCATACTTCCTGCTTTTGATCAGGTGAAGATCATTTCCGGCGGACAGACGGGCGCCGACAGGGCGGCGCTTGACGCGGCCATCGACCTGGGGATGGAGTACGGCGGTTCCGTTCCCAAGGGACGGCTCGCTGAGGACGGGCCTATCGATGAGGCGCGGTACCCGCATCTGACGGAGCTCAGGACCGCATCGTATGCCGCCCGCACGCGAAGGAACGTGGTGGATGCCGATGCAACGCTCGCCTTCACGGACGGACCGCCGACCGGCGGCACGGCAGAGACCGTCAGGATCGCAAAGGCCCGCAGGAAGCCGCACCTGGTCATCGACCTCGGGGAGCTTGCCCGGCGCGACGCCGTCAAGGCAGTGAGACAGTGGCTCGCGGAGCAGAGGCCGGCTGTCCTGAACGTGGCCGGCTCCCGGGAGTCCGGCGCTCCCGGCATCTACGGAAAGGCCTACCGGGTCCTCAAAGAGGCGTTTAAAGAGAAGGGGAAGGGCAGGGGAAGGAAAGGATCGTCAAAGCCGAGGTCGTGACCGCACAAGTTCCCGGGAAGAGGGGGACTCTTGAAGAACGAGAGAAAGCATAAGAGATACAGGTTCCGCCTGACCAATATCGAGAGCAAGGTGAACCTGGTCGGCAAAGCGGACATCATCGACATGAGCCTGGGCGGGGTCCTGCTGCGAACGGAAGGGAAGCTGGCCATCGGCAGGAAATGCTCGATCCTCTTCGGATACCGCGGCACGCGGTATCCCGTCAATGGCCTGGTCGTCCGGTCCGAAATGCGCGGTATCGAGGAGCGGTCCCCGAAAAAGCCGGTCGGCGTCTACCTCGTCGGCATCATGTTCGAGGAAGGATCGGAGGCCACGGCCAAGGCTCTGCTGGATTCCATCGAGCAAAGCAAGAAGCGGGAAGTGCCGGCGACGGCGAACTGGCGCTTCCGCGACGTCCAGTTCAACCTCACGACGCCCAGCGAGAAGGTCCTGGAATTCCCGGCACAGTTCACGATACGGGACATCAGCAGGAGCGGCGTCATCATCCAGGCCGAGCAGCAGCTGAGCACGGACAGCATGGTCCTGCTGGAGCTGTCGCTCGACGCCGCGGCACCCATCAGGTTCATGGGAAGGGTCGTTTCCTGCCGGCCGTCAAGGGAACAGGGCCAGGAAGGCTATGCCATCGGCGTGGAGTTCTCGGACCTGACCGAGAAGGCAGAGGACGTCCTCCGGAAGTTCATGGAGAGCCTGAAGAACAGCGACATCTGATGACGGCAATGAAAAGGGAAGAAGGATGAAGGATGAGTGAAGAGTTCAGAATGCTGCGATATTCATACTTCTTCATTCCGGGCCTTCTCCAAACGGAATGTGCGAGATAGCAGCGTAGTTATGCTTTTGCCACCTTTCTTGCTTGCCCGAAGAAAGGCGGCCCAAAGAAGGGCACCCGGCGAAAATCCTTCACGGCAGGCTCGGTCGTCCTCGGTACATTTCGGAAACTCGCCCTCCGGGCTCAGACAGTCCGAAATGTTTAACCCTCGTCCTTGGTCGCCTGCCTGGATTT
>JBAIYC010000023.1:0-1570 GCA_037916085.1 Nitrospirota bacterium
GGGAAAGGAGCTCGTCTTCGCTGATGCCGTTCCTGATGATATCGGTCACCTTCGGTGCGCCGCGGGTCAGCGTGCCGGTCTTGTCCAGCACGATGGTATCGATCTTCTGCGCACGCTCGAGGCTCTCTGCGTTCTTGAACAGGATGCCCTGCGCGGCTCCCTTGCCGGTCCCGACCATGATGGCCGTCGGGGTTGCCAGTCCCATGGCGCAGGGGCAGGCGATGATGAGCACCGCGATGAAGTTCACGAAGGCAAAGGTGAAACGCGTCTCTGCCGATCCCAGCAGGAGCCAGAGGCCGAAGGTGATCAGGCCGATGGTGATGACCGTGGGCACGAAGATGCTCGAGATGTAATCCGCCAGCCGCTGGATCGGGGCCTTGGACCCCTGCGCCTCCTGCACCATCCTGATGATCTGGGAAAGCATGGTGTCGCGTCCGATCCGGGTCGCCTCGAAGGTGAAGGTCCCGGTCTTGTTGATTGTCGCTCCGATGACGCCGTCGCCCACCTTTTTCTCGACGGGAAGGCTCTCGCCGGTCAGCATGGACTCGTCCACGCTCGAGGAGCCGTTCCGGATGACGCCGTCGACGGGCACTTTCTCACCCGGCCGCACTATGATCAGATCGCCTGCTTCCACATCCTCGATCGGGATGTCTATCTCCCTGCCTTCGCGCAGCACGCGGGCCGTTCTGGGCTGGAGGCCCATGAGCTTCTTGATTGCCTCGCCGGCGCGGTTCTTGGCACGGACTTCGAGGTACTTTCCGAAGAGGATGAGCGTGATGATGACCGCCGACGTGTCGTAGTACGCGCCGCCGTGTGACGCATGATGGCCAAAGAGGTCCGGGAAGAAGGTGAGCGCGGCGCTATAGCCGTAGGCCGCGCTGGTCCCCACGACGACGAGCGTGTTCATGTTCGTGCTGCGGTGCTTGAGTGAAGCCCATGCGTTCTGGTAGAAATGCCTGCCCGCCCAGAACTGGACCGGCGTGGTCAGGGCAAAGAGGATGAACCACATTGTCCGTCGGGGGATAAGAGTGAAGAAGGGGAGCATGTCCTGCATGCTGCCGATGAAGATCAGGGCGGACAGGACCGCGCTCACGATGAGCTTGGTCCGGAGCTCGGAAAGCTCCTTTTCCCGCGCTTCCTTCTCGATCTCCAGAGCAGACCTGCCCTCCACCTGCTGCGGGAGCTGGAAACCGGCCTTCTCGATGGTCCTCCTGATGTCGCGAAGGCTTATCTGGCCGGGTATGTACTCCATGTCAATGGTCCCTGCCGTTGCGTTTACGGGCGCTTTCAGCACTCCGTCGATGGAGGTGACCGTCTCTTCGAGTTCCTTCACGCGCGATACGTCGAGGTCAAGGACGGGGATGGTGACCCTCTCTGTGACCGCATGGTAGCCTGAGTCATGGATGCTCGCGATGAACTGCGGGAGGCCGATGGCAGCCGGATCGAACTCGATCACTGCCTTCTCGTTTGCGTAGTTGACGTTCGCGGCCTTGACGCCCACGAGCTTCGAGATGTCCTTCTGGATCGCAGCGGCGCAGTTGACGCAGGTCATGCCTTTGACGGGGATGAC
>JBAIYC010000024.1:0-6662 GCA_037916085.1 Nitrospirota bacterium
CCCGTCCTCTTCGGCTACATCCATCGGGACGGACCGTTCCGTCACCGAGTCTCGATCGAAGGGCCCCTCAGTCTTGTCAGGACGGGAAATATGGAACGCGACGTTATCGAGAATACGGCGCTCTTCACGAGGAAAATAGAAGAAGCCGTCGCTCGGCACCCGGAACAGTGGGTCTGGATGCACCGGCGGTGGAGAAGGCAGGCATGAACATTCCCAATTATCTGTCGATCAGCCGGGTCCTGGCGGTTCCGGTGTTCATTGTCCTGATGCTCGATCCGACGCCGTTTCGGTCCATCCTGGCAGGGTGCGTCTTCGCCATCGCATCCGCCACCGACTGGCTGGACGGACATCTTGCCCGCAAGTGGGGCCAGGTCACGCGGATCGGCAAGCTTCTCGACCCAATCGCCGATAAGATCCTGATCTCCTCAGCGCTCATCATGCTGGTGGAGATCGATCCTGCCCGGGTCCCTGCATGGATCGTGACCATCCTGATCGGACGAGAGATCGCCGTGACGGGTCTTCGGGCCATGGCTGCGGGCGATAATGTGATCATCCCGGCGGAGACCATGGGAAAGTACAAGGTAGGCGCTCAGATCATCGCTATACTAGCGCTCATCTTCAATTACGCCATTCAGGCCGAGTGGGCCAGCGACCTCGGAAGGGCGGCGCTCTGGACCGCTCTGGTGCTTTCACTCGCTTCGGGGCTTCTCTATTTCAGGAATTACTGGAAAAGGCTGTGACGGGATGGAAATAGTAAAGGCCTGCCTGGCCGTACTCGGTGCCTATCTTCTCGGGGCGATCCCCTTCGGATTGCTCTTGGGAAGGAGCCTCGGAGGCGGCGTCGATGTCCGGACCGTGGGAAGCGGCAATATCGGGGCGACCAATGTCCTGCGCGCAGCCGGGAAAAAAGCGGCCCTCCTGACCCTTCTGGCTGACTGTCTGAAAGGCCTTGTCCCCGTTGTTCTTGCCGGGCGTTTCTTCACGGATGGGTGGGTTCCCGTGCTGGTCGGCCTCGCGGCGGTGCTCGGTCATAATTATCCTGTCTACGTCGGGTTCCGGGGCGGGAAAGGCGTTGCGACGAGTTTCGGGATCGCCCTGGGGATCTCTCCCTGGTATGGCGTAGCCTCTCTCATTGCCTGGGCGATCGCCGCATACGTATGGAGGTATTCCTCCCTTGCTGCGCTCGTTGCCTTCTCCCTCTATCCGGTCATGGTCATCGGCCTCAACAGTGACGACCGTCAGCGAGGCTTTCTCGCCCTGTTCCTTTTCGGTATGATCTATTACCGGCACCGGGAGAACATCAAACGGCTTCTCGCGGGAAAGGAACCAAAAATCGGGGAAAAACACGCTGCATCCGGGTCGACAGAGGGCGATGGGAGTAAGGCCTAGTCCGCCACAAACAGACCCAGGTCCGCTTCCCGCTGCATCTTCAGCCCGGCATCGGTCGTTGACAATGCCCTTAGGTGCTGCTAGTATCTTGACATCCTGCTGCCGGTAAGGCTGTCCTCACGGAGAGAATTTCGATGTCCAACATCATTACTCTGACGACCGATTTCGGAACAAGAGATTCCTTTGTCGGGAGCGTCAAGGGCATGATCCTTACCACTTGTCCCACGGCCCAGATCATCGATATTACCCATGAGATCGCTCCTCAGGACATCTGGGAAGCTGCTTTCACCCTGCGCGACGCCTCTGTCAACTTTCCGAGGGGCGCGATCCACCTTGCCGTGGTCGACCCCGGGGTGGGGAGCGGCAGAAGACCGATCATCGTTGTGACGGAGAATTATTATTTCGTCGGGCCGGACAACGGTCTTTTCAGCCTGGTCTACCGAGACGCTGAGCGTCTTCGTGTCCACCATATTACGGCCTCCCATTACTTTACGTCCTCTCCCGGATCGACGTTTCACGGACGGGATATCTTTGCGCCGGTGACTGCGTGGCTTGCCAAGGGGATCCCTGCGGGGAATTTCGGGGAAGAGATCACGGACTTCGTCAAGCTGAACGTTCCGGTCCCGAAGCGGACCGATGCAGGGCTGGACGGCCACGTGATTCATATCGACCGGTTCGGGAACCTCATAACGAACATCACCGCCAAGGACCTTCAATCCTTCGCTCCCGAAGGCGGCCAACTTGGTCAAATTACCGTTCAGGTCGGGGGCAAGCAGATAACGGGTCTCAAGAAGTTCTATGCCGAGGTCAGACCCGGAGAACCAGGCGTTCTCGTGAACAGCAGCGGCTACCTTGAAATATTCCTCTTCCGCCAGAATGCCCGCGCAGGATTCACGGTCAAGCGTGGAGAGCCCATTCGCGTAACGATCAAGCCGGCTTGATCGTGATCGTGTTGGTCCCTTCGGCCGGAAAGTCCGCAACAGTCTTGTTTCACCCCTCCTGAAGGCTTATAATACCGTCCCATGAAGTCCTATCATATCATCACATTTGGCTGCCAGATGAATGAGCATGATTCGGAGCGGATGGCGGGTATCCTTGAAGCGCAGGGGCTTGCGCCTGCCGCCGGCCCGGACGACGCCGACATGGTCATTCTAAACACCTGCAGCATCCGTGAGAAGGCAGAACAGAAGTTCTACAGCGAGCTGGGACGGCTGGCCCATCTCAAGACGGGCTCCGGCAGGAAGTGTACGATCGCAGTTGCCGGATGCATAGCCCAGCAGGAGGGTGCAAGGCTCATCTCGCGCGCGCCTTCGGTTGATATGGTGATCGGTCCTTCTGATATTGCCCGGCTTGCGTCTCTCACGGACAGACAGCAGATGACGAAAAGGCCGGTCGTCGAGACCGGGGGAGATCCTGAGTATCATCACAAATTCGTGCCTGCTGTCCGCAAGGACGGTCTCAAGGCCTGGGTCTCCATCATGTACGGGTGCGACAATTTCTGCACCTACTGCGTCGTTCCTCATCTGCGCGGCAGGGAACGCTCGCGGTCCGCGACGGATATCATGGCCGAGATCACGGAACTTGCGGCAAAGGGGTATCGCGAGGTGACGCTCCTGGGACAGAACGTCAATTCCTACGGGAAAAGCCTTGCAGATGGATTTGCCTTTCCCGACCTTTTGCGCCTGGTCCATGGCGTGGAGGGAATTGAACGCATCCGGTTCGTCACCTCTCACCCGCGAGATCTGTCAGACGATCTGATCGCGGCTATCAGGGACCTTCCCAAGGTCTGTGAGGCGCTCCATCTTCCCGCCCAGAGCGGTTCAAACCGGATCCTGAAGACCATGAACCGCAGATATACCATCGAAGAGTACCGCGAAAAGATCGCGCGTCTCCGCCAAGCGGTACCGGATATCGTTCTGACAACGGACATCATCGCAGGTTTCCCCGGCGAGGCGGAAGAGGATTTTGAGGCGACCCTGAAGCTCCTTCGGGACGTGGAATATGACGGAATCTTCGCTTTTAAATATTCCCGACGAACGGGGACGGCTGCCGTTGCTTTTGAGGGCCACATCCCGGAGACGGTGAAGGACAAGAGGCTGGCCCGCGTCTTCGACCTCCAGCAGAGCATCACGGCGAAGAAGAACGGCATGCAGGTGGGCTCCGTTCAGGAAGTGCTTGTTGACGGAAGAAGCAAAAAGGGAGACATGCTTTCCGGGCGGACACGCGGGAACAAGGTTGTCAACTTCCCGGGACCGCATGCCCTTGTCGGATCGCTTGTGTCCGTGCGGATTCTTTCAGCGGGACAGAACTCGCTTTCCGGAGAACGATGCGAATAGCGTTCGTCACCTTCGGGTGCAAGATCAACCAGTATGAGACGGACTGCATGCGGGAGGCTGCTCTGAACGACGGCAACGCTGTCGTCCCCTTCGACGCCAAGGCCGACGTGTACGTCATTAACACCTGTTCGGTCACCGCCAAGACCGATTACCAGTGCAGACAGGCGATCCGGGCGGCGGTACGGCTAGGTTCTGGCGCACAGGTGATCGTCACGGGCTGCTATGCCGAGACACGCGGTGACGAGGTTCGGAAGATCCCCGGCGTTTCGACCATCCTTCCCAATCAAGCCAAGATGGATGTAGCGAGCTACCTCTCCTCTGAAAGGAAACCCGCTTCTGGTAGTCCGCTGATGGCCCGTCCTGCGCCCCCTTCGCGAACCAGAACATTCCTCAAGATCCAGGACGGTTGCGACAGCAGATGCTCATACTGCATCGTTCCATTGGCCCGCGGCGGTTCCCGAAGCGTCCCGAAGGAAAAGGTGACTGAGCTCTTCGATGCTGCCGTTCAGCAGGGAGCCCCGGAAGTAGTCCTGAGCGGCATCCATATTGGCAGATACGGATCCGATCTTGTTCCCCTGACAACGCTCTCGTCCCTCGTCGCCGGACTGGATGAGAGGAAGGGGAACTCGACGCGGATCCGCCTCAGTTCCATAGAACCGACGGAGATCACGCCGGAACTGATCGGGATGGTCGGTAGCGGTCTCTGCAGACATCTCCATATCCCGCTTCAGAGCGGCGATGACGGTATCCTGCGGAAGATGAACCGTCAGTATGATGCCGGTGTCTATAGCGACCTTGTGAAGGGACTTGCCGAGCGAGTTCCAGGGATTGCCATCGGCGCCGATGTAATGGTTGGCTTCCCGGGAGAAGGGGAGACGGAGTTCCAAAATACCTACGATCTCATTGAGCGCCTTCCGGTCACCCATCTCCATGTATTCAGCTTCTCGTCACGACCGGGGACTCCGGCGTCCACCATGGTGGAGCAGGTGCCAGAGAATATAAAAAAGAAAAGAAATTCATTGCTTAGATATCTCGGTATAAAGAAAAACATTGCATTTAGAAGGAGTCTATTGGGCCAAGTGATTCCCGTCGTTATCGAGAAAAGCATGAAGAGTGAAGAGCGAGAATCTGTCGGGATAAGCGACAACTACATCAAAGTTGCGGTAGAGGGTGCCAGAACAGCGGACATTGGCAAGATATTACCAGTAAAGATAACAACCGTTGAAGATCAAAGGACTGAGGGTGTGTTAGCGTAAGTAGTTGAATAACAACGAATGACAATGCCTATTGCATGGGCAGAGTGCAGATACTTGGCTTTTCATGCATCCCTTCTTTCATTTTCAACACACTTGATAACAGAATATCAACAGCTGATGTGAAGAAGCCTGTAACACATACAAAGTAGTAGATAATTTCAAGTGAGCTTATGACCTGGTTAGCACAATTGGCAGATTGATCAGCAGGTGACTGGAAAGGGACAATTTGAACAGACGATGAAGTAAATAATCAAGAGCAGCGATATAAGAAACTGTTATCTATCATAATTCAGTATCCTGTAGACAGTGTCCCGCTGAGCCGCCCTGTAACCAGCGTCACGGATAAGGCTCACGATCTCCTGACGCGTCATCCTGAAGCTCACGCCTGCAGCAGCAACCACATTTTCTTCGATCATCGTGCTGCCGAAGTCATTGGCACCGAACTCCAACGCTACCTGGGCGATCTTCGCCCCCTGAGTGACCCATGAGGCCTGGATGTTCGGAACATTGTCCAGCATGATCCGGGACAATGCGAGTGTTCTCAGGTAATCTACCGCGCTGGCTGACTGTCCGCCAAGCTCCGTGTTCCCCGGCTGGTAGGTCCAGGGAATGAATGCGGTGAAGCCTCCTGTCTCATCCTGGAGTTCGCGAACCCGAGCCAGGTGCTGTATGATTTCTTCCTTCGTTTCCAGGCTCCCGAACATCATCGTCGCAGTCGTAGGCATGCCGAGTCGATGGGCCTCACGCATCACGTCCATCCAGTCGCGCCATCGTATCTTGTTCGGGCTGACCTTCTCGCGCACGCGGTCGACGAGGATCTCGGCCCCGCCGCCGGGTATGGAATCCAGCCCCGCGGCCTTCAGTCGCTTCAGTGCCTCAGTGACGCCTATGTTCGCCTTACGGCTGATGTAAGAGATCTCGGAGGGCGAGAGGGAGTGTATCTGGATGGTAAAGCGTGACTTGATCGAGGAGAAGAGGTCCTCGAAATATTCGATGCCGAGGTCGGGATGCACACCACCCTGCATGAGGATCTGAGTCCCGCCGAGCGCTATGGTCTCTTCGATCTTGCGGAATATCTCTTCCTTGGAGAGGATGTACGCTTCGGGGCTGTCCTCGGTGCGGTAGAACGCGCAGAACTTGCACTTGTTCACGCAGACGTTCGTATAGTTGATGTTGCGGTCGACAATGAACGTGACCAGCCGCTCGGGGTGAAGCCGTTGCCGGACCGTGTTTGCCAGCTCTCCCAGGGTGAGAAGATCAGCCTGCCGGTAGATCAGGGAGGCATTTTCCTGAGCGATGCGTCGGCCGGCGGAGATGTCGGAGATGATGTTCTTCAGTTCCATATCCGCACCGTACGGTAGAGCGTGTCCCGTTCCACCGGTGTCTTTCCAGCCTGCTTGATGAGGTCGATCAGCTCTTCCCTGGTCATGGCGCCTTCAGTGGCCCCGCCTGCCATCTTGGTGATCCGTTCTTCCACCACCGTGCCGTCGATGTCGTCGACGCCGAAGCTCAGCGAGACCTGGGCGATCTTTTCACCCAGCATGACCCAATAGGCCTTGATATGGTCGAAATTATCCAGCAGGAGCCTGGACACCGCAAGCGTCTTGAGATCGTCAAAACCGGTGGTATAGGCGGACTTCTTGATCTCGGTGTTCTGGGAATGGAAGCTCAGAGGGATGAA
>JBAIYC010000025.1:0-2203 GCA_037916085.1 Nitrospirota bacterium
ACCGAACGGGAGGACGAGGGCATCGCCTTTGTGGTCGATATCACCGAGAGAAAGAAGCTGGAGGAGGAGATCAGGCAACTGGCACATCATGACCAATTGACCGGATTGCCGAACAGGCGGCTCTTTCTGGAACTCATCGGTTTCAAGCTTGCCGAGGCCCGCCGCAACAAGACCAGAACGGCCATCCTGTTCCTCGATCTTGACGGGTTCAAAGAGGTGAATGACGCCCTGGGGCATCAGGCGGGCGACGAACTGCTGAAAGTCGTCGCACAACGGCTCAGGTCGGCGATCAGGGAAGTGGACGCTGTCGCCCGCATGGGAGGGGACGAGTTCAGCATGCTCCTTGCCGGCATTGCCGGTCCTGAAGATATTCTCACCATCGTCCGAAAGATCCTGCACGTTTTCCGGGAAAAAACCGTCATCGCGGGGCATGAACTGCGTATCACAACGAGCATGGGGATCAGCATCTACCCCGACGACAGCAGCGATATTGAAACGCTCTTTCGGTTCGCGGACGTGGCCCTGTACCGCGCGAAAGGCCTGGGAAAGAACCGATACGAGTTCTATGACCCGGCGTTCCGAACCACGGTCACCGGGGACCACGAAAGCCCGACGCCCGGATCATCCTCCGTCGAAGGCAGCAGGGCGGGAGAGCACCAAGAGCGGTGACCGCAGCCGGTGCGCTTCTGCCCAAGGAAGTCCCGGGGCGTTATCCATGGCTTCCGGGCGCCCTGTTCGAAGTGCGGCGATCAAGCCGTCAGCCGTCCCGCGAACTCCTCGCCCAGCACACCGATCGACTCAATGTCAAGGTAGCGGTCCACATGCTTGTCCAGCAGCAGCTTGCACTGGGCGGGAAAGTCCTCCTCCGGGACTGCGTCGTAGAAGAGCAGCAGGGCCGGATAACGGGGGAAGAAACGGAAGGCATAGGCTGCATCATGGTTCCCTTTCACCTCGGCCTTCACGCCTCCCATCCGCTCGCAGGCAGCCCTGAGGCCCTCCACGTCCCCGGAGAAATGCTGTGCTATGACCTCTTCGACATGACCTGCCCATGCCTTGTCCTTCGCGTGCGAGGCGGGAACGGAACTGAAGGTGATCCACTCGCCTGATGGCGGAGGCGGATCGGGCATGCAGAGATGATTGTAGATGAGGATGGAGATGAACGGGAGTGGTTCCCTTCCGCCCTCGTCCGTGATGCGTTCCTTCGTTATGAGGTACCGGGCGTTCAGGAACGGGATCTCCATGCTGTCCGGCCCGGTGAGGACACCGCCGAGGACGGCGGCCACGTGCGGAAGGTCGAGCGCACGAAACTTCGGACGCAGGGTTTCGAGCGCCTGCTCATAGACGGTCCCGGGAGACCCTTTTCGTCCCAGTTCGGCGCGCCCGAGCGCTTCCCGCGCTGCCGCGCTCAGGCTCGCGCAACCCGATATGCTTGCCATGCCGGCGGCAACCTTTGCGGCAAAACCGAAGCAGGTCGGTGTGCCGCAGGTGCCGCAGTTGGTCTTGGGAAGGAGCTTGAAGATCTCGACAGCCGTCATGATTACACCATACCGCCGGTCCCCCGGCTTGTCAAATGATGTAGATCATAGGGAACGAGGCGTGAAACGTGAACGGTGAAGGGTGAAGTGTCAAAAGTCGGTAATTAGTAATCGGGTATCCGGCATCTGGCATCCGTTATTCGAAAACGTGCCGTCTTGACGGACAGCCAGCCCAGCAGGTAGTATCTCTTATTGTAAGAAGGGGGACAAACCCATGGAGTGGACACAGGACCTGGCAGTCGGGATCGAGACCATCGATAGCCAGCATAAAGAGCTGTTCAGGCGCATCGGAAACCTGCTCACGGCCATCAAGGAACATCGCTGCAAGGCCGAGATCGACGGAACCATCAAGTTCCTGGACGATTACGCGTCATTTCACTTCGGCGAGGAAGAGGCCCGGATGAAGAAGGCGGGATACGAAGGTCTTGCCGAGCACCGACACCAGCATGCTGTCTATATGAAGAACATTGCAGAGCTGAAGGCCCAGGCGGCCCTGCCACGGGTGCAGGGAATGTCCTATGAACTGTCGGTGACAGCGAATCAGATCATCGTCGACTGGATCGTGGACCATATCATGAAGATCGACAGGAAGTTCGGGCAGTATATGAAAGGTAGAAGTAAGAAGTAAGAAGTGATCAGCCCTTCGGCCATCTTTCCGCTACATTTCC
>JBAIYC010000026.1:0-2424 GCA_037916085.1 Nitrospirota bacterium
CTTCGACAGGTAGGCGGCTCCGCGGTTGCTGTAGGCAGAGTCGTCGTTGTTGTTCCGCTCAATGACGACAGTGAAGTCCGCGATGGCGAGATCCGGCTGGCCGGTCGACAGATAGGCGATTCCCCGGTATCGGTGGGCGTCCGTGATGGTCTTTTCGTCAGGCTTGCTCTCGATCTGCTTGGTGCAGGCGACAATGGCCTCGGCGAATCTTCCCTTTTGCACAGCATCAGAGCACGGGTCCGTGGCTGCAGGAACGGCAGCGCCGGCGAACATGACGGCTGTGACCAGCATAGCGACAACGACGATCTTCTTCATGGGCTCTCCCAGCTTTCTAAGATAGTTTCAAGCTTTCCTTGTAGACGTCCTTCTTCGGCAGTCCGAGTTCTTCGGCGGCGACCGCCACGGCTTCCTTCTTCGTCAGTCCCCGGTGCAGCATCAGGTTCCTCAGGTATTCGGCCGTGTCGATGTCCTGCTTTTCCTCGACGGGGGCAGCCCCGTGGACAACGATCGTGAACTCTCCTTTCGAGGACCCTTTGCTCACATGGTCCAGGACCTCGGCAAGGCTGCCGCGAATGGTCTCTTCATGGACCTTCGTGAGCTCCCGGGTGACCACAGCCCTCCGGTTGCCCAAGATGCCGGCCATATCCTCCAACGTGCTCATGATCCGGTGCGGGGCCTCGTAGAGGACCAGGGTGCGCTTTTCCTCCTTCAGTTCCTCAAGCCGCTTGCGCCGAGACGTCTGCTTGCTCGGCAGGAACCCCTCGAACACGAAGCTGTCTGTCGGCAAACCCGAGATGGACAGCGCCGCGATTGCGGCGGTCGCTCCGGGGACGGGGACAACGGGGACCTTCTGGTCCACGGCAAGGTTGATGAGGAAGTAGCCGGGGTCCGAGATGCCGGGAGTGCCGGCGTCCGAGACGAGAGCGACGCTCTTGCCCTCGAGGAGCCGCGCCACGAGCACCGGGCCCTTTTCCTCCTTGTTATGGTCATGGTAGCTTGTGAGGGGAACGTGGATGTCGTACTTCGAGAGCAGCTTCTGCGTATGACGCGTGTCCTCGGCGGCGATGAGGTCCGCTTCCTTGAGGATGCGGAGCGCCCGGAGGGTGATGTCCTCGAGGTTTCCGATGGGGGTGGAGACGATATAAAGAGTTCCTGTGGACATAAGTCAAATCACGAGAAAGGCAAAGGCGTCTCTCGCAAAACTCGCCAAGGTCGCAAAGTGAAGCAAAAAATTGGGTCTGGATGTCTTAAAGACAAGTCCCTGTCCTTCATGTTTCCTTGGCGTACTTTGCGTGCTTTGCGAGAGAAAGAAGTCTCTTCTGTTTTCCACTTTGGCTTTCTTACGAACTCTGCGCCCCTGCGAGAGCAGCTCTTAATAGCTCTTATATCGATTCGTGATCGGGAACCTTCTATCCTTTCCCAGCCCGCGCGGCGTGATCTTGACGCCCGGAGGGGCCTGGCGGCGCTTGTACTCGCTCAGGTCGACCAGGCGGATCACGCGCTCAACGGTCTTCCGGTCGAATCCCATCCTGACGATCTCGCCGAACTCGCGGTCGTCCTCCACGTATGCCTGAAGGATGGGGTCGAGAATGTCGTACTCGGGCAGGGAGTCGCTGTCCTTCTGGTTCGGCCGGAGCTCGGCAGAGGGCGCCTTGGTCATGACCCGGCGGGGGATGACCGTCCTTCCTTCCAGGCGGTTGATGCACCGGCAGATGTCGTAGACCATGGTCTTGGGAACGTCCTTGATGACCGCAAAGCCTCCTGCCATGTCGCCGTAGAGCGTCGCGTAGCCCGCGGACATCTCGCTCTTGTTCCCCGTGGTGAGCACGATCCATCCGAACTTGTTCGACAGCGCCATGAGCAGGTTCCCCCGGACGCGGGCCTGGAGGTTCTCCTCGGTCACGTCCTGTCTGGTCTTCGCGAACTCGCAGCGGAGCGTCGCAAGATAGGCGTCGAAGGCGTCCTGGATGGGGATCTCGAGGATCCTGATGCCAAGGTTCCGGGCGAGCTCGCAGGCGTCCTCACGGCTCGCGTCGGAGCTGTACTGCGAGGGCATGAACACGCCCACTACGTTCTCCTTGCCGATCGCGGCAGCGGCCACCGCCGCCACGAGGGAGGAATCCACGCCTCCGGAGAGGCCGATCACGGCCGTCCGGAACCCGTTCTTGCCCAGGTAATCCCTCGTGCCGAGCACGAGCGCGTGATAGACCTCTTCACAGAGCACGAGCGGTCTCTCGGTCTTCCGGAGCGGCGGAAGGGACTTCTTCTTCGTCCGCGGACGTTCAGACAGGACGATGAAGTCCGTAGAGGCGAAATCCTTCCCTGCGGCCGGCGTGCGCGACGGTCGTTCGGGGAAGGAGAGGTCCATGACGAGCAGTTCCTCCTCGAACTGCTTCGCCATCGCGAGCAGCTTTCCCGTCCGGT